>NZ_JBFBBY010000245.1:0-9023 GCF_040682875.1 Amycolatopsis sp. NPDC051071
GCGGGAAGTCCGTGGCCTAGGGCGTGTCTGACTGATCACCCAGCCGTAACACCGCATCGAACCCGGCTCAGCCGAGGGAAGGGGGCCTTCACGCGGGCCGGGGTCGTCGGCGAGGCGGGGACCGTGGGGGACCGCCGGGGGCGCGGGAAGCGGGGAGTGGCGGCGGAAGCGAGGCTTGCCGGAGCGCGTTTAGCGGGCTAAACGCGCTCCGCGCGCGGCGGGCCCTGCGGGTTGTGCGTTTAGCGGGCTAAACGCGCTCCGCGCGTGGCGGGCGGTGCGGTTGCGCGTTTAGCCCGCTAAACGCGCTCCGCGCGGGCTAAACGCGCTCCGCGCGGGAGCCCGGGGCATCAGCGGCGCAGCCAGCCGGAGGCGTTCGCCCGCAGCGCGGTCTCGTAGGCGGTGCTCACGGCGAACTCCTCCGGCAGGTTCCCGTTCAGCTCCAGCGACACGAGCCCGTGCACGAGACCCCAGCAGCTCACGGTGATCATTTCGGGCGGGACGTCGGTGAAGACGCCGTCGGCGACGGCCTTCCGGATCGTCTCCTCAAGGGGGGCCATCGTCGCGCGGGCCTGCTCGGAGGTCTCGTCGGCCGGTTCGAAACCCGGTACCGACTTCGTGAACATGATCGCGTAGAGATGCGGGTCGGCCAGTGCGCTCGTGCGATAGGCGACGCCGAGCCGCACCAGGTCCTCGACCGGGTCGCCGGTGAGTGAGACACCGGACATCCGGGCGCCGAACCGCTCGAATCCCTCGGCGTAGAGGGCGCTGACCAGGTCCGTTTTCCCTCCGAAGAGTGAATAGACCGCGGTGGTCGACGTGCCGACGTCCGCGGCCAGTTTGCGGAGGCTGAGTGCCTTGGGGCCGTCGGCCGAGATGAGTTCACCGGCGCGGTCCAGCAGTTTCAGCCGGAGGTTCTCGTCGTGCGTCCTGGGACGGGGCATGACCCCAGCGTATCGCAACACTGTTATCAATCGCTCGGATTCGGAGTTGACCTGGAGCGCACTCCAGGTCGTACTGTCGTTGACATGAGCTACTCGATAGCGGAAGCCGCACGACGTAGCGGGTTGTCCATCGACACCCTCAGGTACTACGAGCGCATCAAACTCGTCGAGCCCCCGGCACGGGACGCCGCGGGGCGCCGCGCCTACAGCGACGACGACCTCGGATGGCTCGGGTTCCTGACCAAGCTGCGTCTGACCGGCATGCCCATCAAGCGGATGCGGGAGTACGCGTCACTGCGTCACCACGGCGCGGCGAGCGCGGGACGGCGCAAGTCGATCCTCGTCGACCAGCGCACGTCGGTCGCCGATCGGATCGCCGAGCTCCAGGCCTGCCTCGACATCCTCGACTACAAGATCGACCACTACGACCAGGTGGAACGCAAGGTGCTCGGCACCGGAGCCACCATGGAGGGAATTTCAGCGTGATCAGCACCAGGAAGCTCGGCGATCTGGAAGTCGGGGCGCAGGGCCTCGGCTGCATGGGGATGAGCCAGGGCTACGGCGTCCGGGACGACGATTCGGAGTCCATCGCCACCGTCCACCGCGCCCTCGAACTGGGGGTGACCCTGCTCGACACGGCGAACGTCTACGGCACCGGCGCGAACGAGGAGCTGGTCGGCCGGGCGATCGCGGGCAAACGGGACCAGGTCGTGCTGGCGACCAAGTTCGGCGTCGTCTGGGACGAAGACGGCGGCATGTCCGCCCAAGGTGACGCGGCCTACGTCAAGAAGAGCTGCGAAGACTCCCTTCGCAGGTTGAACGTCGACCACATCGACCTCTACTACCAGCACCGCGTCGACCCGGACACGCCGGTCGAGGAGACCTGGGGCGCGCTCGCGGAGCTGGTGGACGAGGGGAAGATCCGGTACGCCGGGATCTCCGAGGCCGGCGCCGAGACGATCCGCCGTGCACACGCGGTCCACCCGGTGACGGCGTTGCAGAGCGAATGGTCCTTGTGGACTCGCGGCATCGAGGGAGAAATCCTCTCGACCGCGCGTGAGCTCGGGATCGGCGTCGTGCCGTTCTCGCCGCTCGGCCGCGGTTTCCTCACCGGCAGCGTGACGTCGGTGAAGGATCTGCCGGAGGACGACATGCGCCGCGGGATGCCGCGGTTCGCCGAAGGCAACTTCGAACGCAACATGGCGATCGTCGAGGCACTGCGTGCGTTGGCGACGGAGAAGGGCGTCACCGCCGGACAGCTGGCGCTGGCGTGGGTGCAGTCGCGGGGGGCCGACGTCGTGCCGATCCCGGGCACCAAACGCCGCAAGTACCTCGAAGAGAACGCCGCCGCCGCGGAACTGGAACTGTCCGACGCGGAAATCGCGGCCATCGAAAAGGCCGCGCCCGCCGAGGCGATCGCCGGTGAGCGTTATCCGGAGCGGCTCGCCCGCGCTGCCGGTAAGTAAGTTTTCCCAGAATCGCGAGAGAGATCATGACGGGTTCGACGCTGCCCATTCGCAGGCTCGGCACGCTGGAAGTCGGCGCGCAGGGGCTCGGCTGCATGGGCATGAGTGAGTTCTACGGCCAAGGTGACGACACCGAATCGATCGCGACGATCCATCGCGCCCTCGAATTGGGGGTGACCCTGCTCGACACGGCCGACATGTACGGATTCGGCCGCAACGAGGAACTGGTCGGCCGCGCGCTGGCCGGGAAACGGGACAAGGTCGTGCTGGCGACCAAGTTCGGCATGGTGCGTGACGAGGCCGATCCCGGCAAACGGGGGATCCGGGGCGACGAGTTCTATGTGCGGCAACAGGTCGAGGCGTCGCTGCGCAGGCTGGACGTCGACCATATCGACCTCTATTACCAGCACCGTGTCGACCCGAACGTGCCGATCGAGGAGACCGTAGGAGCGCTGTCCTCGCTGGTCGAGCAGGGGAAGGTCCGGCATATCGGGTTGTCCGAGGCAGGGCCGGAGACGATCCGGCGGGCGCACGCGGTACATCCGGTGACGGCGGTGCAGACGGAATGGTCGCTCTGGTCACGCGACATCGAGGACGAGGTCGTCGGAGTCTGCCGTGAGCTCGGCATCGGCCTGGTGCCGTATTCGCCACTGGGCCGCGGCTTCCTCACCGGCCGCTTCAAGTCCAAAGAGGACTTCGCGGAGGGCGACTTCCGGCAGGCATCGCAACCGAGGTTCGCCGATGGGAACCTCGAACGGAACCTGGCGATCGTCGACGCGCTGCGGGCGCTGGCCGAGCCGAAGGGCGTCACCGCCGGACAGCTGGCGCTGGCGTGGGTGCAGGCCAAGGGCGACGACGTCGTACCCATTCCGGGTACGAAGCGGCGCAAGTACCTGGAAGAGAACGTCGCGGCCGTCGGTTTGGAGCTGACCGCCGAGGACGTGGCCGCGATCGAGGCGGCGGCCCCCGTGGACGCGGTCGCGGGGGAGCGTTACCCCGAAGCGTCGATGCGGCTGCTGTCGCGCTGAGCCCAAACGAAAACCGGCGCCGGGTCTCCGGCGCCGATTTTCGCTGTGTCAGAGCAGAGAAGTGACCGTCGAGACGACGGCGTCGACGGCGACGGTCTGCTGCTCGCGCGTCGCGAGACTGCGGACCGTCACGTTCCCGGCGGCCCAGTCCTCCTGGCCGACGATCACCACGGCCTGTGCTCCCGCCTTGTCCGCGCGGGTGAGTTCCTTGCCCAGCTTGCGCAGCTCGATGGGCGTGGACGTGCGAAGACCGGCCTTGCGCAGCCGCCCCGCCACCTCGCGCGCGGCGTCGGTGAGCTCTTCGACCACCGGGATCACCACGACGTCGGCCTCACTGCGCGGCTTCGGCGTCAGGTCGTGGGTGTCGAGGAAGTCGATCAGCGTGACGTCACCCATGCCGAAGCCGATCCCGGGGATCTGCTGCGGCGTGAACAGCGACGCCAGGTCGCTGTACCGGCCGCCGCCGAAGAGGGCACGGCGGTTCTCCGGAGAGGTGTCGAAGACCTCGAACACGGTCGACGTGTAGTACGCGAGCCCGCGCACGATCATCGGATCGAACGTGATCAGGTCCGCGGCGCCGCTGTCGAGCACCTTCACCAGGTTCGAGTTCTCCTTGACCTGATCGGGCAGTTCGTCCAGCAGGGCCGTGCCGGACGACAGGATCCTGGTCAGCTTCTCGAACTGCTTGTCGGTCAGGCCGATCTCGGCCGCGGTGTCGCTCAGCTTCGTGCGGTCCGACTTCTCCCAGCGGTCCACCAGGGTGAACACCTTCGGCAGCTGCTCGGCGGTCACCCCGACGATGTCGGTGAGCGCCGACGAGAGCAGGTTCCGGTCGTTGGCCCGCACCGCGAACATGTCCGGGGTGGCCCCGAGCGCACCCATCAGGTCGTGGACGAGCTCGAAGATCTCGATCTCGGCGTTCGCGCTGTCCGAACCGAAGATGTCCGCGTTGATCTGCCAGTGCTCGCGGACCCGGCCACGTTGCGGCCGCTCGTAGCGGTGGCAGTTCGGGTGGCTGTACCAGCGCACCGGGAACTGCAGCGACTTGGCGTTACCCGCGATCATCCTGGCGACGGACGGCGTCATCTCCGGGCGCAGCGCCAGTCGTTCGCCGCCCTTGGTGGTCAGCGTGTACAGCTGCTGGTCCGCGATCTCCTGGCCGGACTTCCGCTCGTAGATCTCGGCGGGTTCGAGGATCGGCCCGTCGTAGCGGAGGAAGCCGCGCAGTTCGAGGACGTCGTAGAGATGGCCGAACACCTGCGTCCGGACGGACATCTCGGCTGGCAGGAAGTCGCGGGTCCCCTTCACGGGGGCTGTCGGCAGGTATTCAGGCACGTCAGCAAGCTTAACGAGCCGCCACCGACGCCTTTGTCAGGGGAAGGCCACGCCGTACGCGGTGGTCAAGATCGCAGCCCCGAGCATGAGGGCTCCGGCACTGGTGACCCGTCCGCCGAGTTTGCCCTTGCCCGGTGCCAGGTGGAGAAAGAAGCCGCCGGATTGGGCGAGGACGCCGAACAGCAGCAGGAAGCACACGATCCACAGCGCGGTGATCGAGAGCTCGGCCTGGCCGAGGATCTGCAACGCGACCAGCGCCAGTACCAGCAGGACGCCGGCGTGGGCATGGCCGGCACGGAACATCGATCGCTGGTGTTCGGTCAGTTTCCGGTCGCGCATGACGCCCATCAGCGCGTAGCCGCCGTACATCACCGTCGGCAGCGACACGAGCGCGATGACCGTGAACAGTCTGAGCGGGCCTTCCATGGTTCTTCCCTTCGTGGTGGGTAGCGCAACGATAACACTGTTTTAAAACAGTGTCACGCAAGTTGGCGTATCCCGGCGGGATGGATCAGGCCCGAGTGCCGCGCGAAAGGACGAAAAGGACGTTCCGGAGGGCGGTGAGGTCGTCGAGCGGATGGCCGTCAACTACCAGGACGTCGGCGCTGAGGCCGGGAGCGAGCCTGCCGGTGACGTCGCCGATGCCGAGTCCGGCGGCGCTGTCCTCCGTCGCGATCTCCAGGATCCGGCGCCTGCCGAAGCCAAGCCATTCGTAGAGTTCGAGCGCGCCGACCGGATCGTCGAAGACCGAACCGGGCAGCCCGGCGTCCGTGCCCGACAGGAGTGGCACACCCAGTTCCTCCAGCCAGGAAAGCCTGCCGTAGACGGTTTTCGCGAGCTCCTCACCCATGCGCTCGGCCATTGTCCGCCAGTTGCGGCTGCTCGTCGAGCAGGCCGCGATGCCCTCGTCCGCCATCCGCTTGGCGACGCCTTCGCGCCTGTCCTGCCGCTGCGGGCCGGTCATCCAGGTGCAGTGTTCGATCGTGCGGGCACCCGCTTCGACCGCCGCTTCGATCGCGTCGGCGCCGTGGGCGTGCGCGGCGACCGGGAGGCCGTGGCGCGCCGCGTGCTCGACGATCAGCCGGAGCGTCCGGACGTCGAACTGGGACTCCCACATCTCCGCGCCACCTTCGGTGATCTGGCCACCACTGGCCATCACCTTGATCACGTCGGCACCAGCGGCCGCGTCGGCGTCGATCAGCGCACGGATCGCGGCTTCGCCGTCGACCTCGCCACCGAGGAAATGGCAGTGTCCATTCGGGACAGTCAGTGGCGTGCCCGCGGTCAGCAATCGGGGAGCGGCAACGCCTTCCGCGTCGAGTTCCGCCCGGACCCGCGCGCCGAGGGCGTCCCGGTCACCGAGGTCCCGCACCGTCGTGACGCCACTGCGCAGCAATTGCCCCAAGCGGTCTTTGGCACCGGCGCGGAGTGCGGCGTCTTCGCTTGCCAGGAAGTTCGGGAGCATTTCGCGGGTGGCGTCGAACGCCAGGTGCACGTGGGCGTTGACCAGGCCGGGCATGAGCGTCGCACCGGGGAAATCGAGCCGTTCGGCGTCCGGTGACGCCTGCGCGACGACGTCGGCGCGTGGGCCCGCCGCGAGGATCCGGTCGCCTTCGACGAGCACGGCGCCGTCTTCGACGGGGGTACTCGGCCGTGACAGGAGAAGGCCGGCCGTCAGCAAGAGCTGCGAAGTCATGTCCCGCTCCCGGAAATCGCGGCCGAAAGCGCGAGCAACGGCCGGACGTCGGATTCGATGTCCGCGGCGCCGCCGGGGAGCACGAGTTTCGCCCGCCCGTCGGTCTCCTCACCCGCGGCCTGCCTGGCGATCGCCGTCCGCAGCGCCGCCGCGGCTCCGCGGGGATCGTCGACGGCGAGCGCCGTGAGGTCGGTTTCGAGATAGGGACTCAGCTGCACCAGGCCGTCGCGGATTTCGATCACGCGACGGTAGTAGTGGCGGTGGACCGTCCGCGGGTGCCACCGGTCCCACGGTCCCCGCGGCGTGGTCCGGAGCACGATATTCGGGTAGACCTCGGCCAGTACGGTCCACAGCGGGGTGAGCCGCTCGTGGTGGAGCCGGTGCTGGCGACGGCGTCGCAGCGCGGCGAACCGGGCACGCGCGCCGGGATAGGTGATCCCCGCGAGGAAGAGCACGATCCCGAGGAGGATCAGCGGGACGGCGACGGTAAGCAGGACCGGGATCGAGGGCCCGAAAGCCCAGGCGATCACGATGTAGAGCGCGCGCAGGACGCTGCCCGCCGACAGGCCGATGAGCCCGGCGGCACTGAGTTTCAAACCGGTCCGCAAATGGCGGTCCGCGGTGCGGATGTACCGGAAGATCCACCAGGTGCAGGCGAGCAGGCCGTAGATCAGGTACAGCCCCGCGCCGAGGTAGAACAGCGCCACACCGGGCTCGTGCACGAGCTTCGGGCTCAACGCGAGACCGCGTGCCTGTACCGGGGTGATGGCCATGGCGATGAACATCAGCGCGATCGCGGCGGCCAGCGGGACCAGTTCGAAGAGCACTCGCAGCGGTCTGCGCGGGCCCAGCGCCGAACCGAGGAAGACGATCAGCAGCGCGCAGACCGCGAACGCCAGCATGACGTTGTTGACCAGCCGTCCGGTGCCTTTGCCCGTCAGCCCGTCGAGCCAGTCGGAGATGACCTTTTGTTGCGCGAGGAACGAACAGGCGACGAAAACGATCGTGACGGTGATCGCCCAGTTCGGCAGCACCCGCGGCGCCCGGTAGGTCTGGTAGATCCGCCAGGCGAGCGCGGTCGCGAAGAGCGCCATCGCCACGATGTTGACGGGGGAGAAGAGCGTGTTCACATCCACCCTTGGTGATCGCCCAGCGCGCCTTGGACGCGGCGGACGTCATCGTCGTCGGCGCGACGGGGGATCGTGTAGTTCAAGACCGACGCCCATTCGAGGATGATGGTCGCCACGGTCTCGGCTTCCCATTCGTGTGCCTCATCGTAGGAGGTGCGGCGTAAAGCGCGATGTACGGCGTCGCCGTCGAGACCGGTCGCGGGGCCACGCAGGAAGTCGGCGGGTTCGGCGTCGCCGCCGGGATGGTGATCGGCGAGCATATGGCCGAGTTCGTGCAGGATGATGTGATCCTGATGGGATTTCGTGGTCTCCTGCTGGAAGAAAATGTAGTCCGCCGAGCCGGTGGCGATCCAGCAGCCGAACGGGCCCGGCACCGCCAGCGGATACGGCATCAGCCGGATCGGCCTGCCGCGCTGCTCGCCCAGCCGCTCGCACAGCACGTCGACGTCGAGTGGTGGTTCGATGTCGAGCTTGTTCAGCATCTTGCGGCAGCGCTTGCGGAGTTCGCGTTCCTTCATCGGCTTTCGCCCGGCTGCTCACGGTCGGCCCGCTCGTACCGTTCGACGAGCTCCAGCAGGTCCATGACCTGGCGGCGGCCCTGCGGGGAGAGTTCCTGCGCACGCATGGCCATAAGTGTCGCCTCTCCGGCCGGCCGCGGTTCCTGATCGTCGAAGAAGTAGGTGATCGGGACTCCGAACAGCCTCGCGAGCGCCTCGACGTAGTGGATCTTCGGGTTGATGCGCTTGCCGGTGGCGAGCTGCTGGAGATACGCGGGCGACATGGCGGGACCGCCGGCGCGATCGATCGCCGCGGACAGCTCCCGGTAGCTGTGCGGGGCACCTTCGTCCGCGCGCATCGAATCGATCAGCGCGCTCAGTTTCCCGGCGAAGGTCTGGTGCGACGACATGACCCCCCTTTCGTGCCTGTTGCTTTAGTGGCGCTGTTGCTTTCGTGCCTGTTGCTTTTGTGGCGCTGTTGCCCTGTCGTTCCGTAGCCGGAGTGTAACGCGATTCGACCTGTCCGCAGCTGTTGACAGCGCCTGTATGCAGTGGTTTACAGTTGTCAAGCGGTTTCTGGCCGTGCCGGGGTCTCTCTCTCCGGAATCCGTGCTCTGGGGGTGCACGGACAACGGAGTGAGAGGCCTTTTCCCGGGCGGGTGCACAAGATCGTGCTGGATGTAGTACGCTTCGGTAGCCAAGGTTGATCGCCATCACGGCGAACCCTTGGCCTAGGCCTGTTGCCGGAGGTCGACCCCCAGGGCTTCCGGTGACAGGCCCCTTTACCTTCCGGGCCCCTTCCGCCTCTAGTTTTAAGTACATGAAGGCCCCCTTCCTTGCGCCTAGGTACAGGGCAGGGGGTCTTCGCACGCCGCCAGCCGGCATTGCGGGCGGCAGCGGGGCCACGTCCACCGGAACGGACCACTTCGA
>NZ_JBFBBY010000246.1:0-8931 GCF_040682875.1 Amycolatopsis sp. NPDC051071
CAAGGCAAATATGGCTTGACCGAGTCTCTGTCTTGAGGTCGTGAGGTCTGCTTCGCGAGCTTCAAGGCAGAGGTTTCGCGGCGCGGGTTTGGGGCGGCCGACGGAGCCGCGCCTTGACAATGCCCGATTCGTGCCCACGTGTGCGATTCTCCAGGGGGTCGTGAGTGATAAAGAGGGGTTAGAACCGTCATCACTCACGAGACCCGACCCGCTCGGTACCGGTGCCGCCTGGATGTCCTGAAGGCCCCCTTTGAGACGTTCAACGTCGCAAAGGGGGCCTTCAAGACATCGCGAGCACTCCGGAGGAAGGTGCGGCCGGACCTGGCGTGAACCCCTCGCGGCGTGGAAGCGGACCAGCCTCGGGTGGTCGTGCGTGGCAAGTGACGTTCTGACGCGACCACTCACGAGGCATTGGGCTGACCGGCCGATTCGATCCCGCGCCGATGTGAGCACGGTCGCGTCCAGTTGGCCCGACACCACCCTGGAACAGTGGGCAGGGGCGTCGACCTGTGGTTGGATCGCCCACGACGGCCAGGGAAGAACGGCCGCTGACGATGGCGGAACAGGCGGAGGCGAACGATGAGCACGCCGTATGGCGGCAACGACCCGCAGCAGCAGCCCCAATGGGGGCAGCAGCCGGGCTACGGGCAACAGCCGGGCGGAGCTCAACCGCCGAGCGGCCCGGAGCAGCCGCAGTGGGGGCAGCAGCCGCAGTACGACCCGTCGCAGACGGGGCAGCAGCAGCCCCAGTGGGGCCAGCAGCCCGCACCCTACGACCCGTCCCAGCAGCAGCCTGGGTATCCGCAGCAGCAGCCGGGTTACGAGCCGTCGCAGCAGCAACCCCAGTGGGGTCAGCAGCAGCCTCAATACGGCCAGCAACCGGGCTACCCGCAGTCCGGGCCGCAGCAGCAACCGGGCTATCCCCAGTCCGGGCCGCAGCAGCAGCCCGGCTACCCGCAGAGCGGCCCGCAGCAGCAGCCTGGCTACGACCAGTCCCAGCAGCAGTACGGGCAGCAGCCGCAGCAGCAGGGCCAGTACGAGTACGGCCAGAACCAGTTCACCGGCACCCAAGGCGAGGCGCAGGACAAGCCGAAGCCCAAGAAGGGGCTGTTCATCGGGATCGGCGCGCTCGTGGTGATCATCGCGGCGGTCGGCGTCCTCGGGTTCGTCACGCCGGGCTGGTTCAACACCCAGGTCTTCAACAACACACAGATGCAGACCGACGTGCAGAAGCTGCTCACCGAGACTTACCAGATCCCGAACGTCAGCGCGGTCTCCTGCCCCCCGGCCAAGGAGGTCAAGGACGGCGAGAAGTTCGCCTGCACCGCCACGATCGACGGCAAGCCGCAGGAAGTGCCGATCACCGTGAAGGGTGACACCGGCAACTACGAGGTCTCTCCGCCCGCCGTCCCCAAGTAAACGGCAGGCGCCGGGGGCGGTCGATCCTGCATGATCGTCCCCATGAGCGACTACTCAGTCCGGCTGCTCCGGGCCGACGAGGACCGAGCCGCGTTGGATTTGTTCAGGCGTGCCTTGCACGTCAAGGAGACGACCGACGAGGAATGGCCCTCGATCTCCGCTTCGATGCAGCCGGACCGCGCGTTCGGCGCGTTCGACCCGGAACTGATCGGCACCGTCCGGTCCTTCGACTCGGAAGTGACGCTGCCCGGCGAAGGCACCGTGCCGATCGGCGCGGTCAGCCTCGTCGGTGTCCGCGCGGATCGCACCCGCCGCGGCGTTCTGACCAACCTGATGCGTGCCCAGTTCGAGGACTTCGCCGCCCGTGGCGTCCCGGCGGCGATGCTGCACGCGTCCGAAGGCGCCATCTACGGCAGGTTCGGTTACGGCATCGCCGCGCGGGGTAAGTCGATCGAGGTCGACAGGCACCGCGCGCGGCTCCGTCCCGAGGTGCCGTCCGGCGGGCAGATCTCCTTGCTGGATCTGGAAAGCACCGTCGAACAGTGGCCTTCGCTGTGGGACGCGCTCCCACGCACACGTCCCGGCATGATCGACAGGAGCGCGTACCTGTGGCCGGGTTACGAACGCGACGTGCGCAAGGCGACCACTCCCGCCTCGACGGCCGTGCATCGCGGCCCGGACGGTGTCGACGGGTACGTCACGTACCTCGTCGAAAGGCCCGGCCCTGGCGAGCCGGTGTTCCTGAAGATCATTTCGTTCCACCACGCGAGCCCCGACGCGTTCGCCGGTCTGTGGCGCTATCTGCTGTCCGTGGACCTGGTCGATCGCATTATCGCCGAGAAACGGCCGCTCGACGAACCGATCGAGTTGCTGTTCACCGACCCGAGGCAGGTGGCCGTGCTGAAGATTCGGGACGAGGGCTGGCTCCGGCTGGTCGACGTCGCCGCCATGCTCGGTGCGCGGGCCTACCGCGGTGAGCCGGTCGTGATCGAAGTGACGGATCCCTTCCTGGAACACAACTCCGGCCGTTACCGCCTTTCCGAGGACGGTGCCGCCCGCACCACCGATCCGGCGGACCTCGAGCTGACCGCCGAAACCTTGGCGATGCTGTACCTCGGTGGCTGGCGTGCGTCGGATCTCGCCGTCGCGGGTCGGGTACGCGCGACCGGGGAGGCCGCCTTGGAGCGGGCGGACCTGCTGTTCGGCACGCGGGTGAACCCCTGGTGCGGTACCTTCTTCTGACGTTGGAAGATCACGTTCCCGGGGGTGGAGAAGCTTGAGCAGGCGAGCCGTCGCGACGGTCGGTCTGTGCTGTGCGGCTTTCGCGGTACTGACGGCGTGCTCGGACACGCCGGTGCCCGCGCCGCCGACGAAGACCGTCACCGTCTCGCCGTCGGCCAGCGCGTCGTCGAGCACGCCCGGCGGTATGTCGGGCGGCTCGTCGTCCGCGAGCGCTCCGGGCAGAGTTTTCGACCCGAGGACCATGCAGGCCGACGTGAAGAAGATCCTCACCGAGACCTACCAGGTGAGCGAAGTCGGCGACGTGCTGTGCCCGGCCAACCAGGCCGTCAAGGACGGCAGCACGTTCAGCTGCACCGTCCAGGTCGGCGGGCAGGGCAAGACCGTCACGATCACCGTCACCGGTGAGGACGGCCGCTACGAGGTCGGCGCGCCCAGCTGAAAACCGGTTGGGATTCCCCGGTGCCGGACGGCAGGATCTGTTGCCATGAGTGAATTCCACGTGCGCGCCGTGGCCGAAGGCGAACAGCGGGCCTGCCTCGAAGTACTCGAACAAGCCTTGCACGCCAGGCCGTCGGCCGACGAAGCCTGGGCGAAGATGGCCCCGTCCTGGCCCGCGGCGGGGAAGTTCGCCGCGTTCGACGACCACGGCACGCCGGTGGGAATCGCCAGTTCCTTCGACACCGAACTCACCGTCCCGGGTGGACGGAAGCTCGTCACCGCGGCCGTCGACGGTGTCGGCGTCCGCGCCGACTGGACCCGCCGCGGTGTCCTCACCACGATGATGGCCGCCCAGCTGGAAGACATCGCCGCACGCGGTGTGCCGCTGGCCGCGCTCCACGCGTCCGAGGGCGTGATCTACGGCCGCTTCGGCTACGGCGCGGCCACCTTCGGGAAGGGCGTGGTGGTCGAACGCCCGCGTGCCCGGCCGCGTGACGGTGTGGGACGCGACGGGGTGGTCAGACTCGTCACGCAGTCCGAGGCCGTCGAGCGCGTTCCCGCGCTGTACAAACGGTTCGAGGGCACACGGCCGGGTTTCGTCGCCCGCCCCGCGCAGTGGTGGCCTGGCTTCTTCGAGCGGGTCGTCACCGGTGACGACGGCTACCGTGTCGCCATCCACAGTGGACCGGACGGTGACGACGGTTTCGTGATCTACCAGACCATCGACCAGCGCGACCGGCAGGCGCCTGAGCGTGGTGCGCTCCTCGACATCCGTGAACTGCACGCGGCGACACCGCGGGCGTGGGCGGCGCTGTGGCGCTTCCTGCTGTCGGTCGACCTGGTCTCCGCGGTCGCGGGCCGAGGCCGTCCGGTCGACGAGCCGATCGCCGAACTGCTCACCGACCCGCGCGCGGTGAACACCACGGAGATCATCGACGACCTGTGGGTCCGGCTCGTCGACGTCCAGGCCGCACTGGCGGCCCGCACCTACGGGGCGGCCGACCCCGTGGTGCTCGAAGTGCTCGACAAGCAGCTTCCGGACAACAACGGCCGCTACGCCGTCGGCCCGGACGGAGCGGACCGCTCCACCGCGGCGGCGCACCTGCGGCTGGACGTCGACACCTTGGCGTCGCTGTATCTCGGCAACGGACTGTTCAGCGACCTGGTGCTCGCGGGCCGCGTCGAAGTGCTGGACGAGGCGGCCGTCGCCCGTGCCGACACGCTGTTCCACACCGCGCGGGCCCCGTGGTGCGGGACGTTTTTCTAGGGCGTATTACGCCGGGGTTTGATCCGCACCCGCGGCAACGCGGGTGCGGGCAGCCACGCCGTGGTGCCCTGGTAGCCCTCGACGCGGCCGAACCGGCCGGACTGGGCTTGCCACGCCTCGCGGTACTCGGCGATCTCCTCATGGCTGCGGCCGACGAAGTTCCACCACATGACCAGTTCCTCGGTGAACGGCGGCCCGCCGAGGAGGAGCACCCTTGCCGGTTCGGTGCCGGGGTTGGCCAGTTCCAGCCGTCCCGCGCCGGGCGCGAGATAGGCGAGTTCGCCGGTAGCCAGCGCGGTTCCGGCGACGGTGACCGAGCCGATGTCCTGGAGGACACCGTGTTCGAAGGCGGGATCGACATCGAGGGCGAGCGTCGCGCCGGGGTCCACGATGAGTTCGGCGCCCAGCAGGGGAGTGAACGCCGTGACCGGTGACGTGGTCCCGGCGAGAGTTCCGAGGAAGACCCGCGCGGTGGCGCCGGAGAGCTGGACCTCAGGTGGCGCGTAGTGCCGGAAATCCCGCGCGGTGTCACGATGTTCGCCGGGCAGCGCGATCCACAGCTGGACGCCGTGCAGCATCCGGGTGTCCGATGTGGACACTTCGGAATGCGCGATGCCGTGCCCGCCGGTCATCAGGTTCAGCTCGCCCGGCCGGACCATGGCGCGGGTACCGATGCTGTCGCGGTGCTCGATCTCGCCGCTGAACAGCCAGCTCGCGGTCTGCAACCCGGTATGCGGATGCGGTGCGACGTCCATCCCGCCGGACTCCGACACGTCCTGGGGCCCGTAATGGTCGGCGAAACACCACGCGCCGATCAGGGACCGCTGCCGCTGCGGAAGCGTCCGGCGGACGCGGATCGCACGCGGCCCGCCGAGCGGGACGTCGCGCGGGGTCAGCACGGTGACGCCTTCGCCCGGCCGATCGCCGCAGAGCAGTTCGGCCGGGTCGGGTTCGGTGTTGCTCACGGCTTCGGGAGTGCGGCCAGCAGACGCTCCACCGAACGACCGAGGTTCCAGCGCTCCGCGAGTTCCGCGACCTTGTCCGGATCGGCGGGTTCGGAGGGCACGACGTCCGAGCGGGACTGCACGATCGGGGCGTCGGCCGCGACCCGGACGACGGTCGGCGCGACCGCGAGATAGTCGGCGGCCTCGGTCAGCCGCAGCCGCGTCTTGAGCGGCACACGCGAGTCCCCGGCGGTGGAGGCGTCGATCAGCTCCTGCAGCGAACCGAACTGGGTGATCAGTTTCGCCGCTGTCTTCTCGCCGATCCCGGCGACGCCGGGCAGCCCGTCCGACGGGTCTCCCCGCAACGCGGCCATGTCGGCGTACGCGGGGCCGGCGTTCGCGGCCGGGATGCTGTACTTCTCCGCGAGTTCGTCCGGACCGAGGATCTCGGCCTTGTTCCAGCCCTTGCCGACGTAGATGACCACCGTGGGCGTCGGATCGGTCCGGACCAGCTGGAACAGGTCGCGGTCACCGGTGATGACCTCGACCGGCGACTTCTTCTCGTGGACCGCGAGCGCGCCGATGACGTCGTCGGCCTCGTACCCGGCCGCCTCGGCCGTCGCGAGCCCGAACGCCTCCAGCAGCTCCAGGATGATCGGTACCTGCGGCGTCAGGGTGTCGGGCACCACTTCGACGTCGCTGCCCTCCGGGACCTCCTCGGCCACTCGGTGCGCCTTATAGCTGGGCAGGAGGTCGGTGCGGAACTTCGGCCGCCAGTCCGCGTCGAGGCAGGCCACCAGCCGGGCGGGCCGCCGGTCGGTGAGGATCCGGGCGACGGTGTCGGTGAACCCCCGTACGGCGTTGACCGGCGTCCCGTCCGGGGCGGTCATCGACTCGGGCAGGGCGTAGAACGAGCGGAAGTAAAGGCTCGCGGAATCGAGGAGGGCGAGTGGTCCGGTCACGCGGACAGCCTGCCACGACCAGCCCGCCCTGCCCACTTGCCGCGCCCTGCGCGGTGATGGACTCAGATCTCGATCATGGACTCCTTCACCCGGGTCAGGTCTTCTTCTCGGTGCGGGGAGAAAGTTAGCGGCGGGCACCGACAGTAAGGAGTCGTGAGTGTTTTGGGTTGTTCTAACGACCCAAAACACTCACGAGACCCGACCCCCTCGGTACCGGCGCCCTTCCTTGCGCCTGAGGTACAGGAAGGCCCCCTTCCTTGCGCCTAGGTACAGGAAGGGGGCCTTCCTGTACTGGGGAAGGTGTGAAGGTCGAGTTTCCTCGGCTGAGCCGAGGGAAGGGGTCCTTCACGCGCGGCCGCAGACCTGCTGGTGCACCTGAGACCACGGCGGCGACCTGAAGGTAGTGAAGGTCTCCTTACTACCTTCAGGGTAGGCAAGAAAGCCTTCACGGACCTGACCCACGATCAGCCCCGCAGCCAAATCCAGTAGGTGCCCAAGACACGCTTGGCCCTAACGACCCGAAACACTCACGACCTAAGTCGGCCTTCACGGACGCTGCTGATCACGACGGCGAGCTGGTACGGCGTTGAAGTAGTCGTGTCGCAGACCGTAAAACCTCGACTTAACTCGAAGTCAAACTTCAGAAGCGACCTATTTCAGGCCAGAAATCACAGAGAACTCTTTGCAAAGATATCTCTGCGATTGTAGGTTGACCGTCATGGGGAAGAACGAGCGCTATCTCGCGCGGATCGACGGCCGGCTTCTCCGGGCGTTGTCGCATCCGCTGCGGGTCCGGATCCTGGAGTTGCTGCGAGAGGACGGCCCGGCGACGGCGTCCGGTCTGGCGAAGCGGGTGGGGGAGAGTTCCGGGACCACCAGCTGGCATTTGCGGCAGCTGGCCGAATGCGGTCTGATCACGGACGACGCCGAACTCGGCAGCAGACGCGACCGGTGGTGGAAGGCCGTGCACGAGGGCGACCAAATGCAGGCCAAGGACTTCATCGACGACCCGGACCTCGCCGGTCCTTTCAACGCGTACGCCCACACGATGATCGAGCGGCGCCACGCCGCCGAAGCGCAGTTCGTCGCCGAGGTACGGGACTGGGCCGACGAGTGGATCGACAAGGTCAGCTTTCACGACTCGCCACTCCCGCTGACTCCCGACGAGGCGGCCGCGCTGAGCGACGAGATCCTCGAGGTGATCGCCCGCTACCGCCGTCCGGAGAAGGACGGCGACACCCAGGTCCGTGTCCACTGGGCGGCCTTCCCGAGACGATCCCGGCCGGAACAGCCGTGAGCAGAGTGCCACTGGGGGCCCTGGTCGCGGCTTCGGGGATCTCCTCGGCCGGGGTGATGACGACGTTGATCGCGATTCCCTGGTTCGTCCTGCAGAGCACCGGCAGCGGCACCAAAACCGGCCTTGTCACCGCGGCCGAGGTGCTGGGGCTGATGGCCGCCGCGCTGCTGGGCGGGCCGATCGTGGACGGCGTCGGCACTCGCCGCGCGAGCGTCGGTGCGGATCTGCTGACGACCGTCACGGTCCTGTTGATCCCGCTGGCCGTCAGCACGACGGGGCTCAGTCTGCCGGGGCTGATCGCGCTGTCCTTCGTGATGGGCGTGTCCCGAGGACCCGCCGACACCGCGAAACAGGTCTTGCTCGCGGGAATCGCCGAGGCGGGCGGGATCCGCACGAGCCGCGCCGCGAGCGCCGTCGAAGCCGCGATGAGGACCGGCCGCATGGTGGGCGGACCCGCCGCGGGTGCGCTGATCGCCTTGATCGGGCCGATCCCTGTGCTGTTCGTCGACGCCGGCGCGCTACTGCTGTCGGCCGCGCTGGTGTTCGCCCTGATCCCGGCGGTGGCAGGCCCGCCGAGGCCGACTTCGGGCGGCTACCTCAAGGAACTGCGCGAAGGGCTCGGCTACGTCAAACGCGACAAGGTACTGCGCGCACTCGTCGGCATGCTGATGCTCACCAACAGTCTCGACTTCGGCCTCGTCGGCGTTCTCTATCCGGCGTACGGGGACCAGGTCCTGCACAGCACCGCGCTCATCGGCGCGATGATCACCGCCGTCGCCACCGGAGGGCTACTGGGCTCCGCGCTCTACGGCTGGATGGGCCACCGGTTTTCGCGCCGCTCGGCGTTACTGGCCGCCGTCGCCCTCGAAGGCGCGCCCAGATTCGCGCTTCTGGCGCTCGAACCCAGCCCGGTCGTCCTGCTCGCGGGTCTGGTGGTTGCCGGGATCGGGGCGGGCGCGCTCAACCCGATCGTGCTCCCGGCGGTCTACGAGCGGGTGCCCGAAGCCGTCCGGGGCCGGGTGTTGAGCCTTCTGGTGGGCGGGGTGCTCGCCGCGATGCCGGTCGGCTCGATGGCGGCCGGGTTGCTGCTGGACGGCGTCGGGCTCGTCGGCGCGCTCGCGGTGTTCGGTGGCATGTACCTGATCGCCACCACCTTCCCGGCGATCTTCCCGGTCTGGCGGCGACTCGACGATCCCGCCCCGATCGAGGGTGACCGGCTGGTGAGCCAGGGGCCCCGGACCGACTAGGGCGTGTCTGGCAAATCTCGTTCGTGGTCTTCGCGCCCAGGTGGTTCCTGGCGGCGCGGGCCCGTCGACCGCGTACGACCCCGTACGAGGACGAAGGGCCCCCACCACCCCGAAC
>NZ_JBFBBY010000247.1:0-8868 GCF_040682875.1 Amycolatopsis sp. NPDC051071
GGTCGACGAACCACTCGTGGCCGAGGAGTAGTCCGAATACGGGCACCGGGAGTCGGACGAGCAGTCGCATGACGGGGGCAAGCCTGCCGCGCGGACGAAATTTGTCCGATGGGGACCCCTCATGACACACCTCAGGCCGCGCGGACGGCGCCTTCCACGGCCCACCGGCCCGAACGCCACCGCACCAGCAGGGTCGCCAGCCGCAGCACCATGAACAACGACAGCCCGGTCCAGATCCCGGCCAGTCCCCACCCGAACGCGAGTGACAGCCAGATCAGCGGCAGGAAGCCCAGCCCCGCGCTGAAGAGCGTCGCGTTACGCAGGAACGCCGCGTCGCCCGCGCCGAGCAGGACGCCGTCCAGCGCGAACACCACGCCGGCGATCGGTTGCAGCGCGACGAAGAACCACCACGCGTGCGGGATCTCGCCGAGCACACCCGCGTCCGCGGTGAACACCTGTGGCAGTACCCCGGCCAGCGACGCGAACACGACGCCGAGGAAGCAGCCGAGAATCAGTCCGTACCAGGTGATCTGACCTGAAACGCCCCGCGCCCGTTTGCTCGAACCGGCACCGAGCGCGGCCCCGACGAGTGACTGCGCGGCGATCGCGAGCGAGTCCAGCACGAGCGCGAGGAACGTCCACAGCTGCAAGACGACCTGGTGCGCGCCGACGGCCTCCGTGGACGTCCGGGCGGCGACGGCGGCCGCGGAGACGAAGCACGCCTGGAAGGCGAGGCTGCGCAGGACCAGGTCGCGGCCGAGGCCCAGCTGGGCACGCATCACCTTCGGCTCGGGCCGCAGTGGCACCCGCTCCCGCACCAAGGCCGCGATGAACAGCGACGCCGAGATCACCTGCGCGACGACGTTCGCGATCGCCGAACCTTCCAGCCCCCAGTCCGCGCCGTACACCAGCACCGGACACAGCACGGCGGAGATCCCGTTGCCCGCCAACACATAGCGCAACGGTTTCGCGGAATCCTGCACCCCGCGCATCCAGCCGTTCCCGGCCATCGTGATCAGGATGAACGGCGTCCCGAACAACGCGATCCGCAGCCACGAGACGGCGGCGTCGGTGATCGCGTCGTCACCGGAAAGCACCCGCGCGATGGGCCCGGCCAGCAGTTGCCCGGCGAGGATCACGACGAGGCCGACGATCACCGCCAGCCAGGTCGCCTGGACACCTTCGCGGACCGCCTCGGGACGACGTCCGGCGCCGTGCAGCCGCGCGGTCCGCGACGTGGTGCCGTAAGAGAGGAACGTCAGCTGGCTCGAAACCTGCGAGAGCACCACGCCGCCGACGGCGAGCCCGGCCAGCGGAAGTGCGCCGAGATGCCCGACGACTGCCGTGTCCACCAGTACGTAAAGCGGCTCGGCCGCGAGCACACCGAGGGCGGGCACGGCGAGCCCGAGCACACGTCTCGGCGGGATGCGCTCGTCGATGTCAGAAGCTTCAGGCACCTCAGCAGACTAAAGGTCTGGTACGACAGTCCCATCCGCCGGGAAGACGATTACCGGCCGTTCGGCCTCACCGAACCGGATCACAGCAGCGGCGCCCTCCGCAGTGCCGCCTTCAGCTTGCCGAGCACCTCGTCCGCCGTGCCCTCCGCGGTGCATCCGGCCGCCTGGCGATGTCCGCCGCCACCCAGTTCCCCGGCCGCGGCCGAGACGTCGACGCCGCCCTTCGAGCGGAGCGAGACCTGCCATCGCCGCCGCGGTCCCGTGGGCTCGGCCTCTTTCAGCACCACCGCGACTCCCGCCTCCCGAGTGGACCGGACGACGTCGACGACCGCTTCGACCTCCTCCGAACGCACGGTCCGCGCGGCATCGAGGGTCACGACGGCGTACGCGAGCCCGAAGCCTTGCGCCTCATCAGGCTCGAGCCGGGCATCCGAGAGGACGTCCGAGAGCATCGGCAACCATGCGAACGGGTGATCGTCGACGATCTCGCGAACCACCTTGTCCGGGTCGACACCGGCTTCGAGCAGCTTCGCGGCCATCAGGTGCGTGGACGGCCGGGCCCGGCGGAACCCGCTCGTGTCGGTGACGAGGCCCGCGTACAGGCATCGCGCGATCGGCTCGTCGAGTTCGGTGCCGAGTTCCGCCAGGAGGGCGAAGACCAGGACGGCGGTGGCCTCGGCGGTGTCGTCGACGACGTGTTTGGTGCCGAAGAAGACGTTGGAGGCGTGGTGGTCGATCACCAGCACGTCGCCGCCTGCCGCACGGACGGCGTCCACCCGCGGCGCGAGTTTCCCGAGCCTGCCCGGGGTCGGCGTGTCGAGCGCGACCAGCAGCTGTTCACTCTCCGGAAGCTCGCTCGCCGGAACGTAGAGCCCGCCGACGTCCAGCCCCCGCAGGGTTTCGGGCATCTCCTCGGGTTCGCCGACCGACACGCGGACCTTGACGCCACCGCGTAGCTGGAGGGCGCGGCCCAAGGCCAGCGCGCTGCCGAGCGCGTCGGCGTCCGGACGCACGTGGCCGAGCAATGTCACGTCGTTCGCGCTTGCCAGCAGGGCGGCGGCGTCCCTGAGGTCCTGCGCCAAAGTGGTCGTCACAATCAGTCAAGCTACGCTCTGCGGGATGTCCGAGTACGCGATCCTGGTCTACCCGTCCGCCAACCGGGTCTACACCGACTCCACCCCGGCCCTGCTGCGTGCGGAGCTGGCGGTGTTCGGCCTGTCCGCGCTGGAGACCGAGATCTCCGAGATCGGCGACACGGAATTCGGCGGCGTCGGCTACCTCACCTTCAGCACGCCCGCGCCGCTGAGTGAACGCGATCTCGCGCTCCTTTCGAACCTTTCCGCGCTCTACGCGTTGTTCGAGGTCGGCGACGGCGGCCTGAAGCCGGTGACGATCAGCCCGCTGGCGAACTTCGACTCGGATCTGCTGACCATCCAGAAGTACCCGGGAAAGACGAACGAGCTGTTCACCAAACTCCTCGTCAACGTCACCCTGCTTTCGACGGCGGACCCTGCCGCGCTGCTGGAGAAGCCACTGCACTTGCTGGACCCGCTGTGCGGCCGCGGCACCACGCTGAACCAGGCGATGATGTACGGCTTCGACGCGACCGGACTCGACGTCGACGGCAAGGATTTCGACTCCTACGAGCTGTTCGTCAAGACCTGGCTGAAGCAGAAGCGGATCAAGCACACCGCCGAATCCGGTCAGGTGCGGCGTAACAAGGTCCGGCTCGGCAGGCGGCTCGACATCGGTTTCGGGATCACCAAAGAGCAGTACAAGGCCGGCGAGGTCCGCAAGCTGAGTTACCTCAACTGCGACACGCTCACCACGGACGAGCTGCTGCGGCCGAACTCCGTCGATCTCATCGTCACCGACGCCCCCTACGGCGTGCAGCACGGCAGCCACCGCACCCAGGACGCGTCACTCGCCCGCAGCCCGCGCGACCTGCTCGCGGCGGCCGTCCCGGTCTGGACGCGGGTGCTGCGTCCCGGTGGCGCGCTCGGCATCTCGTGGAACACCAACGTCGCGCCGCGCGCGGAACTCACGGCGATCCTGGAGAAGGCCGGGCTGGAAGTCCGCGAGGACGGGCCGTTCGCCGAGTTCTCCCACCGGGTCGACCAGGCGATCGTGCGGGACCTGATCGTCGCCGCCAAACCCGCCTGACGCGGTCCGTCCCCGATCACCGCGAGTAGTCCTCTTCTTGCGGTAGTTCGTGTCGCCAACCACCGCGACCAGTCCTCTACTCGCGAACGCACCCCAGTGGTCCATGCCTTCCACCATCTGGAACCGGCACCGGCTTCGTTGACCGGAACGGGCACAACTTCCTAAAGTCGGCTCGACGAGAAGGAAATCGGCGCTCACCGCCGCATCGACGACCTTTCCTTTTCGATCTTCCCCGCTTTCGCTGAATTCGTGCTGCCCATTTCCCGCGAGACAGGTGTCTTATGACCAGTGACCTCGACGCGCCACCGGCACCGGCCCGGCCGGAGGAGCAGTTGAAGATCGTGCCCGCCCGGCGGCCGTTGACCTGGCTGGCCGCGGCGGTCGTCGCCGTACTGGTGGCCATGGCCGGACACGCACTGGTGACCAACCAGGCCTGGGAATGGTCGGTCGTCGCCGATTACGTGTTCGCCGACGCCGTTCTCTCCTCGATCGTCCTGACGGTGGAATTGACGGTCTTCGGCGTGGTATCGGGTTTCGTGCTGGGCACGATTCTCGCGATCATGCGCATTTCCCGGAATCCGTTCCTGCGTTCGGTCAGCTGGACTTATACCTGGATCTTCCGCTCGGTCCCGCTCATTCTCCAGCTGCTTTTCTGGTACAACCTCGCCATTCTCTACAACCAGCTTTCGTTCGGTATCCCGTTCGGCCCGTCGTTCTTCTCGGTGGACACGATGAGCTTGATCCCGCCGTTCCTCGCGGCCGGGCTCGGGCTGGGACTGCACCAGGCCGCCTACTCCGGCGAGATCGTGCGGGCCGGGCTGCTGTCGGTCGACCAGGGACAACGGGAAGCGGCCGCCGCGCTGGGCATCCCCGCCGGACGGCAATTCCGCGGAATCGTGCTGCCGCAGGCGATGCGCTCCATCGTGCCGAACGCGGCGAACGAGATCATCGGCATGGTCAAGAACACCTCGCAGGTGTACGTGATGGCACTGCCGGAACTCTTCTATCAGGTCCAGGTGATCTACAGCCGCAGCGGCCGCGTGATCCCGCTGCTGCTGGTGGCCACCGCCTGGTACTTGCTGCTGACCACTCTTCTTTCGGTGGCGCAGTTCTACGTCGAACGGTATTACGCCAAGGGCGCGTTGCGCACCGTCCCGCCCACACCGCTGGAGCGAGCCCGCGCCGGTCTGGCGAAACTGAAGGCGATGCCCCGATGAGCGACTTCAAGGTGGACGTCCGGGGAGTGCACAAGGCCTTCGGCGCGCTGACCGTACTCGACGGGGTCGACCTCCAGGTCCGGGCGGGAGAGGTGACCGTGGTGCTGGGCCCGTCCGGCTCCGGCAAGTCCACCCTGCTCCGGCTGATCAACCACCTCGACCGCGCCGACCGCGGCTTCATCAGCGTCGGCGGCGAACTGATGGGCTACCGGCGCGCGGGCGACCGGCTGCACGAACTCCGCGAACGCGAGATCCTCAAACAACGCACGCGGATCGGCTTCGTGTTCCAGAACTTCAACCTGTTCGGCCACCTGACGGCGCTGGAGAACATCGTCGAGGCACCGGTTTCGGCGCAGCGCCGGACCCGCGCGGAGGCGACGGTCCACGCACGCGAACTGCTCGCCCTCGTCGACCTTTCCGACAAGGCGGACGCTTATCCGCGGCAACTGTCCGGCGGGCAGCAGCAACGGGTCGCGATCGCCCGCGCGCTCGCGGTGCGGCCCGAAGTCCTGCTGTTCGACGAACCGACGTCCGCGCTCGACCCCGAACTGGTCGGCGAGGTGCTCGATGTGCTCAAAAGGCTCGCCCGGGACGGCACCACGATGATCGTCGTCACCCACGAGATCGGCTTCGCCAGGGAAGTGGCCGACACCGTGGTGTTCCTGGACGCCGGCCGCGTCGTCGAGCAAGGCCCGCCCGCTCAGGTCCTCGACGCGCCGGAGCATCCCCGCACCAAGGCGTTCCTCGAAAAAGTCCTTTAAGGAAAGCTAGGAGTACCACCGTGAGAAAGCTCCTGTACCCGATCCTGCTCCTGTCCGCGGCCGCGCTGGCCGCGTGCGGGACGACCGAGGCCGCGGCCCCCGCCGCGCCCGAGGCCGGTACCGGCAGGGTCAACATCAGCGCACAGCAGAACCGGATCCGTGCGCAGAAGGTCGACGCCGTCGCGAACCTCGTCCCGAAAGCAGTACGCGACACCGGGAAACTGACCGTCGGCACCACCGGCAACGGCACTCCCCCGCTGTCATTCCGCGCCGACGACGACAAGACGGTGATCGGCGTCGAGACCGACATCGCGCAACTGGTCGCGGACGTACTCGGCCTGGAACTCGATCTCCAGGCGACGTCCTGGGAGAACCTCTTCCTGTCGGTGGAGACCGGCCAGTACGCGGCCGGGTTCTCCAACATCACGGTGACCGAGGAACGCAAGGACAAGTACGACTTCGCCACCTATCGCAAGGACACCATCGCCTTCGAGGTCAAGAAGAACCGCGACCTGACGGTGAAGGAACCCAAGGACATCGCCGGGCTGAAGGTGGGGGTGGGCTCCGGGACGAACCAGGAGCAGATCCTGGTGCGCTGGGACGAGCAGAACAAGGCCGCGGGCCTGAAGCCGGTGGAGTTCCAGTACTTCCAGAACACCACCGACTACTATCTCGCGCTGCAATCCGGCCGGATCGACGCCTACGCCGGCCCCAACCCGACGGCCTCGTACCACGTCGCCGTGGACGGGCAGACCAAGATCGTCGGCACCGTCTCCGGCGGCGGCCAGATCCCGGCCGACATCGCCGCGATGACCAAGAAGGGCAACGGGCTCGTCGAACCGCTGCGCCAGGCCATCCAGAGCGTGCTCGCGAACGGCCAGTACGCCGAGGTGCTCAAACGCTGGAACCTGGGGAACGAGGCCGTCGACGCCTCGCAGATCAACCCGCAGGGCCTCCCGCGCAAGTAGTCCTCTAGTTGCGGCGATCCCGCCGCGTCCCTTCGGCGGAACACGCGTGCTCAAACCCGTAACTCGCGTGCTTAAAGAGGTAACTCGCGTGCTTAAAGACGTAACTCGCGTGCTTAAAGGCGGAACTCACGAGTTGCGTCTTCCAGCACGCGAGTTACGCCTTCAAGCACGCGAGTTGCGTCTTCCAGCACGCGAGTTACGGGTGGGGGCGGCGGGGCGGAGGTGGGGTCAGCCGCCGAGGTGGTGCTGAGCCACGTCTCGCAGCTGGATCTTGACGTTCTCCAGGGCCGCCGTCAGGTCGTCGACCAGACCGGCGGCGTTCTGGATGGCGCCCTGCAGGGTGTCGGCGGTGGCGGTGTGCCCCAGCAACGCCACCACCTGGTTCTGGATCGCCTCGAGTTCGGCCTTGGTCGCCAGCGCGACGCCGGTGGGGACCTGGTCGGCGAGCGCGTCCACCTGCTGGGCTTGTTCCTGGATGCTCATCTCTCCAGGATGACCCCGATCAGGTGATGCGTTCCCCGACGAACTTCAACACTTCGGGCAAGATGCCCCGCCAGTAGTCGTCGTTGTGCTCACCGGGGGACATCTTCCCGACGGCGGGGTTCAGTTCCTTGATGAGTTTGCGGTCGGCGCGGACGAAGGGATCCGAGTTCCCGCACCAGACGCCGGTCGACGACGCCGTGAGATCGCCGGTGTGCAGCAACGGCTCATGCGATTCCCATTGTTCCCGGTCGGCGAAGACCTTGCGGGATTTGGCATCGGGCCAGCTGACGAACATCGCGGCACTCGCGACGGCGACCGCCTTCATGTCCTTGTGCTCACGGGCGTAGCGCAGCGCGCCGAATCCGCCCATCGAGATCCCGAACATCGCCGTGGGTGGCCGCAACTGGCGCTGGGCGAGCCAGCCGGGCAGTTCCTGCGACAGCATCCGCTGCGGGTCGTCGCCCTTGCCGACGTCCACCCAGTAGTTGTCACCGTCGACGGCGGCCACCGCGAAACCGGGCAGACCGGCCGCGACGACCTGGTTCAACGCCTTCTGCACGCCGAGGTCCAGGAACGTCCTGGCATCGGCGCCGCGTCCATGGAGTGCGACGCAGACCGGCATGCCGACCCGCGACACACCGTCGGGCGCGATGACGACGAGATTGACGGTCTTGTTCCGGGCCGCCGACCGCATCTGCTGCACGGTGACGGCTTCGGTCAACGGCGTCGGCCGGGTGGGCGGGTCCACCGGAAGCGGCCCCACCAGCGGACGTTTGTCTTCACCACAGCCCGCGAGCAGCGCCGAACCCCCCAGCGCGGCCGCACCCAGCAACAACCCACGCCGGCTCACGGCGTGGCCTGCTCCCTCAGCTGCGGGTCTCCTCATCGGCGAACTCATCGTCTTCGGCCTCTTCCCGCGGCGGCTTGTACGGGTCGGCTTCTCCGGCATGCTGCGCGCCGGTCGCCCGGCGGGCGACCTCAGCGTCGGCCTCCCTGGCCTTCGCGAGGAGATCTTCGATGCGCTTGGCGTCCTCAGGAATGCTGTCGGCCACGAAGGCCAGTGTCGGCGTGTAGCGGACTCCCGTGCCCTGCCCGACCTTCGTGCGCAAAACGCCACGAGCGGATTCCAGTGCCGCCGCGGCACCGGTGTGATCGGGAGTGGACTCGAGGTTCTCGCCCAGCACCGTGTAGTAGACCGTCGCGTCGTGAAGGTCCGCCGTGATCTTCGTGTCGGTGATCGTCACGTAGTTGAGCCGCGGATCCTTGATGTCGTGCTCGATCGCGTGTGCGACGATCTGCGAGATCCGCTTGGCGAGCTTACGAGCCCGAGCGGGGTCGGCCATGGGTTTTCGTCTCCTCGTGAAGTCTTCTGTCAGTCATCCGGGCCGAGCAGCCGGCGGTGGGCGGAAAGCAGTTCGAATTCCGGCCTGCCCGCCACCAGGCGCTCACACGAGTCGAGCACGTCTCGGACCTGCTCGCCACTCGCCGCGACCACGGCCACTCCGACCAGCGCACGCCGGTGCAGGTCCTGATGACCGGCTTCGGCGACGGAGACGTCGAATCGCCTGCGTACCTCGGCCAGCACCGGCTTGATCACGGATCGCTTCTGCTTGAGCGAGTGAACGTCGCCCAGCAGGATGTCGAGCTCCAAAGCTCCTACGAACATGTGGGTTCTGGGTTGTGTAGAAGCCTGTCGACTCGACGACGACGTCCACGCCGAGGTCACCCCATGGCATCGCGAGATCGCGTTCACTCAGCGGCGCGGGCGTGCTGAAGGTGAGGTAGCCGACGCCGCCGAATTCCGTGTCGCCGATCTCGG
>NZ_JBFBBY010000248.1:0-8825 GCF_040682875.1 Amycolatopsis sp. NPDC051071
GCCGCCCCCGCCGCGCCCCCCCCCGGGGGGGGGGGTGGGGGGGGGCGCCCCCCCCCCCCCCCCCCCAACGCCAGCGGCGATCGGCCGCAATGATCGGCGATCCGATAGGCCACGGTCTCCGCTTCGTGCTCACGACGGGGTGCGACCAGCGAGCGGAAGAGCTCGGCGGCCTCCGGCCGGGGCAAGGCCCGCAGCGGGACGTGCCGTGCGTCGTCCAGCGCGCCGAGAAGGTTCCGGCTGGTCACGAGGACGCGGCAGTTCGGCTCGGCGGGGATGAGCGGGCGGACCTGCGCGGCGGTGGCCGCGTTGTCGAGCACGATGAGCACCCTGCGCCCACGGAGCCGGTAGTGGAACGCACCCGCGCGATCGTCCAGCTCGTCCGGGATCTCGTCCGGCGCGACACCCAAGAGCCGCAGGAACCGATCGAGGGCGGCGGCGGGCTCGACCGCGAGCGCGCCGGGACTGTGACTACGCAGATCGAGGAAAAGGCATCCGTCGGTGAACCGAGACCGCAGATGGTGCGCGCAACGCAGAACCAACGCGGTCTTGCCCACTCCGGACAGACCACTGACCGCGCAGACGGCCGCGCTGCCCGCGTCGTCACGCAGGAGCGCGGCGCGAACATCCTCGACCTCACGGGCACGATCGTGGAACCCCGGCGTCAAGGGCGGCAGCTCCATCCTCAACCGCGGGAGCACGGGGGCGGGTACCGGTGGACGCTCGGCGTCCGAGGGCAGAATCGCGGCCAGGGAGCCGTCGCCGGAAAATTCCGCGTCGCACAGTTCGGCGAGCACGGCGTTCGGCGAGGCTGTCCCGTTCTCGACCTTGTCGAGATAACCCCTGCTGTAGTGGATACGAGCGGCGAGCTCGGTCAAGGACAAACCGGCGGCAAGCCGCTGCCGACGCAGTTCGGGTCCGAACGCCACCGTGCCGCCCTTCGCATCGACTCCGGCCCAGTATCGCCAGAATCCACCCGGCAGCACATCCCCCGGCTTGGTAAACCACCCTCGCGGCGACACTACCCACTCTTAGAGTGAACCAAAATCACTTCGCTACTCCACCCGGGTCAGGTCGCCGCGAGCGCGGAAACTATGCGTAATCAAAATTTCCAGGACAAAGCACGGAAAACCAACGCCGAACGGATCGCCGAACGCGATCGACTGATGAGATCGGCCGATCGGTTAACAAGAATTTCAGGTTTACCACCACGCCGGGAAACGGGAAACCGGCAGGTCAGTCGAGCTATGCCGAATCACATCGAAGCAAGCTGTCTCCCGCCACCTGTCGACAAGTTGTCAACGCCTGACTCATTTGCATGTGCAGCTGCATTCTACTTTCCCACCGGGAAATCCACGAGCGTGTGCACTTGCCGGCGCGGAACCCGAACCCGCCTCGCGCGCTGCTACATTGCTGGCATCCGGGGCCTTCCCGCACTAATCATCTTGTGAAAGGGGAGCATCATCGGCACCGTCGCCGTGGTCCCCGAACGCCTGCCCGCCCCGCGACCGGTACGCGTTTTCGTCTCCTACGCCCACGAATCGCCCCGGCACAAGCATCTGGTTCACGAGCTTTCCCGGTTCCTGCACCGAAGCGGACTGGCCGTCCAGCTGGACGAATGGGCGACCGGACGGCGCCGTGACTGGTACGCGTGGATGACCGCACAGGTCATGAACTGCGACTTCATCCTCGTGATCGCCTCCGAGGCCTACCGCCGCGCAGGTGACGGATTCGCCGAAACCGGGGATCACCGCGGTGTGCAGACCGAAGCCGCACTGCTGCGTGACCTGCTGCACGGCGACCGGGACCGCTGGCTGCCGAAAATGCTGCCGGTGATCCTTCCCGGCCAGCAGCTGGACCACATTCCGTTGTTCCTGCAGCCTTTCTGCGCGGACCGCTATCAGGTCACCGCTTTCACTGCGGCGGGTTGCGAAGAACTTCTCCGCGCGTTGACCGGCAGGCCCGCGCAAGTCCCGCCTCCGGTCAGCGCGCTGCCGGCGCTTCCGCCCTACATTCCCACCCCGCACGCCGAGACCGCCCGCATTCCCGCGGTGGCGACTCTGCCGCGCGACATCCGCGGCTTCACCGGCCGGGAAACCGAGTTCGAGACCCTTCTGGCCGCCGTGGCCGGAGACGGCGGCCCCGCCGTCACCATCCATACGATCGACGGAATGCCCGGTATCGGCAAAACCGCGTTCGCGATCTACGTCGCCCATCGCCTGGCACCACATTTCCCCGCCGGGCAGTTGTATCTCGACCTGCACGGGCACGCCCACGGCCGGGATCCGATCACCCCCGCCGACGCGCTCGCCTCCCTGCTGCTCGACACCGGCGTCGCCGGCGACCAGATCCCGGGCCGCTACCAGGATCGGATCAGGCTCTGGCGCGAACGGTCCAGGGACAAGCGCATGATCCTCGTACTGGACGACGCCAGCGACCACGAGCAGGTCCGGGATCTCATCCCGGACGGGCTCGGCTGTCTCGTGCTGATCACGAGCCGCCGACGGCTGTCCAGCCTCGACGAAGCACACGCCATCTCGCTGAACGTGCTCGATCCGCCGCAGGCCGCCGAGATGTTCCTTCGGCGAGCCCATCTCTCGGATACCAGCGAGAAACGGACCCTCGCCAGGCTCATGCGGCTGTGCGGTCATCTGCCGCTGGCCATCTCGGTGCTGGCAGGCCGTCTCCGCAGCCATCCGACCTGGACCTTGACCCATCTGGAGGAACAGCTCGACCAGGCCCAGCTCCGGGTCGCCGAGCTGCGCACGGACGGCGACCTGGCGATCGCCGCCGCGTTCAGCCTCTCCTACCGTGACCTGTCCGCCGATCAGCGGCGCCTGTTCCGCAGGCTCGGCCTGCACCCCGGCCCCGACTTCGACGTACTCGCCGCCGCCGCGCTCGACCAGGGCGATATCCGGCTCACCCACCATCGGCTGTACAAGCTCTACCTCGACAACCTCATCGACGAACCGGTGCCCGGCCGCTATCGCCTGCACGACCTCATCCACGAATACGCCCAGATCCTGCTCGACAACGACCCCGTGGACGAACAGAACCGCGCCACCGGCGACCTCCTTGACCACTATCTGGGCGCCGCGATCGCCGCCGGTGAGCAGATTCCCGGTGACGCCATCGCCCCGGCCACGATGTCCCGGATCAAATCCCCGCATGCCATGGGGACGGCGTTGCGATGGCTGGAAACCGAACGTATCAACCTGCTCGCCTGTGCCGAGTACGCCGGTGTCTCCGGGCGGCCGGGGTTCGTCGTCAAGCTCTCGGCCGCACTGCATTCCTACCTGCGTATGACCGGCCGGTGGGATCAGGCGCATGCCCTGCACCGGGCCGCCCTCGCCGCCGCCCGCCGCTGCGGTGATCGACGAGAGGTCGCGCTGGCGCACAGAAATCTCGGTGTCATCGAATGGCTCCTGGACTTCTACCCTTCCGCGCTCAAGAACCTGCAAGCGGCACAAGGCATCTATCGTCGTCTTCGTGACCAGCGAGGACACGCCGCCACGCTCATCGATCTCGGCGCGGTCCACGGCACGATCGACGACTACGAGACCGCCATTGAGCATCTGTCGAACGCCTATGCGGCCTACCGCAAACTGGACGAGCCTCTCGGGCAAGCCATCGCCCTCAGCGAACTCGGCGCCACCCTGACCCGGAACCACGACTACGACGCGGCCACCGAAACCATCGACAGGGCCTTCGCCGTCTTCTCAAGGCTGAACGATCGGCGAGGTCAGGCCAACGTCCTCAACGTCAGGGCCACCCTTCACCACGCGCTCGGCCGATTCACCGAAGCCAAGCTCGCCGCGACTCGCGCCCACGACCACTATGCCGCGCTCCACGACCTACGCGGGCAAGCGATCACCCTCAACATCCTCGGGGCGGTGCGGCACTCCACCGGTGAATACAACAGGGCGATCGACAACCACCTGGAAGCGTTCGGGCTCTACGCCGAGATCGGCAGCAGCCTCGGCCGGGCGTTCACCCTCAACCATCTCGGATGCGCGCTTCACGGTGCCCACGACTACCCCGGAGCGTTCAAGGCACTCAGTACCGCACACGACCTCTTCAACGGTCTCAACAAACGAACCGGGCAAGCCGACGCTCTCAACAATCTCGGCGAACTCGCCAGGAGCTGGCCCCAGGCCGGTCCACCGCTCGATTTCCACCGCCAGGCCCTCATCCTGGCGAAACAAACGCGGGGAACACTCGAAATGGCGCGGGCCCATGAGGGTATCGGCCGGTCCGTGCTCCCCTTCGACAACGAGTCGGCCATCGTCACCCTGACCGAGGCGCTTCGCCTGTACAAGCAGATCGAGGCACCACAGGCCGACCAGGTCACGGAACTGATCGTCTCGGCGGAAACCACTCAGCGGCTCACCATCGCCGCCGCACCCGCCGAGGCCGAACGCACGACGCTGTGGCGCCGTCGCGGCAGGCACCGATTCCGGCGGCGCCACAGCCGGGACTAGGGCGTGTCTGTCAGCGGCGAGATGGCCGCACCGTCGCGGAGACGGCCGCGGCGATCGCGGCGAGGAATCCGAAGATCACGGCCAGCCCGGCAGGCACCCCGTTGCTCTTGTGGAAACCGAGCACGAAATGAAGGTGGTCGACGAAGCTCGTGCCGGGCGGCATCGGCACGACGATGGTCACCACCACGTACAGCAGGCACAGCCCGAACAGGGTCCACGCCGCCCAGACGTACCGGGCGAGCAGGAAGCCGGCGGGCACCACCAGGGCGAACGCGGCGACCAGGCTCGCCACGACGTTCACCCACACCATGGCGGGCCACTCGCCGAGCGGGCCGCCGATCAGCACGTTCGCGAAGACGAACCACAGCAACGCGATCGCCGTGCAGCCCGCGAAGACGACCGCGACCGCACCGGCGGGGAGGTTCGCCCTCCGCCGGGCAGGCGCCGGGGCCGGCGGACGGAAACCCTGTGGCACGGACATCTGGTGCTCCTTGACGATCGTGGGTGGGGACGAGCTTCTCATCTCCCGTCGCCGTGCTTCGCTCGGCTGGCAGGTTGCGGCCGCGGAAGTCACCGCTCAGCTTGAAAGACCGGCGGAAAGCACGCCGAACCCGAAGTCCAGCCGACGGAGATGCGCGGCGGCGACGTCGGCGAGCTCGTCTCCGGCCAGCCGTCGCCGGACCGACTCCGCGGTGACCGTGCGATACACGGCGACGACCAACGCGGCGACAAGAGCGCTGTCACCCGAGAATCGGGCGTCGCTCTCCAGTTCGTCGGCCAGCTCGGCTTCGATCTCGTGCTCGAATACACGCAGCCTGGCGATGAGCGCCGGGGACTCCATGACCGTGCGCGCGAGCGGATCGCCGTCGTCACTCAATCCGGACAGCGGATGCCGTTGTTCCGCGAGCGCGACCGCGGTCCGGCGGATCGCGTCGACGGCGCTGACGTCGTCCGCCCGCTCGCGCACCGCGGCCCGTGCGATGCCGACGGCGTCCGGAAGACGATCGAGCGCGAGATCCTCCTTGCGGTCGAAGTGCGAGAACACCGTCACCTTCGACACACCGGCGGCCGCGGCGATCTCGGCGATCGTGACGTCCTCGAAGCCGCGCTGCACGAACAGGCCCGTCGCGACGTCGGCGATATGGGCTCGCGTCTTCGCTCCGCCGCGGTCTCCACGTTTCGGCATGTGACAACCGTACCTTTACTCAGTAGGCTTACCAAGTAAGCTTATCGAGTAAACTCAGGAGGCGTCTCATGAAGAAGACCAATGTGATCGTCGTCGGAGCGGGCCCCACCGGCCTGTTCCTCGCGAGTGAGCTGGCACTTCGAGGCGTGCGGGTGACCGTGCTGGAGCGGCTCCGGGAGCCGGATCCGACGATCAAATCCGGCTCGATCAACGTCGCCAGCGCTGAAATCCTGGACCGGCGAGGCCTGCTGCCCGCCGCGGAAGAGGTACAGCGCCGTCTGATGCCGGTCGTCGGCGCGTTCGCGGGCAACCGGTCGAACAGCACGGTGCGCGGGCTGGTGGACGCGGCGACGCGGACGTCCCGCCGGTTCCCGGTCATCGGTCATTTCGCGGGGATCATGTTCCGGGCCGATCTGGTCGACCAGGACGACCCCGTACTGGCCGCGCATACGGCGGTGGCCGACGGCATCGTGGTGCCGCAGCAGGATCAAGAGCGGCTGCTCGGGGAGCACTGCGCCCGGCTCGGCGTCGAGATCCGCCGCGGCGTCGAGGTCCAGGGCGTCCGGGGCACCGGCGCCGACGACGCCGATGTCGTCGTCGAAACCAGCGAAGGCGAGTTCACCGCCGGATGGGTCGTCGCGGCCGACGGCGGCCGGAGCGTGATCCGGCGGACGCTCGGGATCGGCTTCGACGGCACCGACCCCGAAATGGTGGGCTATCAGGCCATCGCGGACTTCGACGACGCGAGCGGACTGCGTAACGGGTGGAACTGGACACCCCGCGGCATCTACACCTACGGTCCGGTTCCGGAACGCGTCCTGGTCGCCCGGTTCGCACCTCAGCCCGAAGACCGGAACGCTCCGGTCACCCTCGAAGAACTGCAGGACGCCGTGCGGGACGTCACCGGGATCCCGGTGACGATCAAGGCTTTGCGTGGCCGCGCGACCCGGTGGTCGGACAACGCCCGCCAGGCACGGTCATACCGGCATGGCCGGGTACTCCTCGCGGGCGACGCCGCCCACGTGCATTCGCCGTTCAGCGCACAGGGCCTGAACCTCGGTCTCGGTGACGCGGTGAACCTCGGCTGGAAACTCGCCGCCACCGTCCAGGGCTGGGCCCCGGCAGGACTTCTCGACACCTACGAGAGCGAACGTCATCCGATCGGAGCGTGGGTCCTGGACTGGACGCGGGCGCAGGTCGCCCTCATGCGCGGTGACGAACGCACCGCGCGGCTGCGGAAGGTCGTCGGCGACGAACTGTTCACCGTGCCGGGCGCGACGAACCACATTGTCGCCCGCTCCTCCGGGATCCTTCAGCACTACGACGTCGCGGAGAAAGTCGAGGACGCTGCCTCCCCGGTCGGGTCGATCGCCGGAGACGTCGAACTCACCTCCGGTGGCAGGCTCGCCGACCACGCGCACGATGGCCGCTTCGTACTCGTCGACCGCTCACCCGACGGCCGGTTCGCCGACGCGGTGCGTCCGCTGGAGCACCGGGTCACCTATCTGACGGACCCGGCCTCGTCGCCGAGCTTGTTCATGCGCCCGGACGGGATCATCGCCTGGGCCGACGGACAGGACGTGGAGCAGTCCCGGAAGCTGCTCGACGTCGCGATCCAGCGCTGGGCCGGTGCCTGACAGCGCTCAGCCTGCCGGGTAGCCGGCCACGCGGACCCGCAGGCCGTGGCTCTCCGGGTGAGTGACCGAGAAACACGGGACGGCGCGGTATCCCGCGTCGCCTCGCGGCGCTCCGGCCGGACCGGTGATGCGGACGAACCCGTCCTCGGCGTCCCACCGCGGGATTCGCCAGGCCGAAGCCGAATCACCGCGTGCTCGCCAGTAGGCCGGTGTCCTCATCACTTCACCCAAGCCTGCACGGAGACCGGGCAGCGCGGTGCCTGCCACGCCGAGTCCGCGCCCGGCCCAGACCCGCGGCCTCGTACTGATCGCGGTGTGGTCCTCGACCAGCGGGCTGAACCGGAAAACCGCGTCGTGCTCGCGGATCTCCACGGTCCACTCCCGCGTCGGGCGGTCGGCGGTGATCAACATCGGACCAGTATCGCCGCGACACGCGGCCCGCCGCAGAGGCTTGTCCCCCGACGACGGCTCAGGCCCGTTGCGCCCGGGCGGCGCCGACGCAGTACGCGCCGAACGCGGCGACACCGACGGCCACCACTGTCAGGAGCACCGTGCCGAACGGCTGCTCCGCCAAGGTGCGAAGGCCCGCGTCGAGCCCGCCGGAGCGGGACGGGTCCTGCGTCAGCGCCGCGAAGCCGATGAGCACCGCGATCACCCCGAACACGACGCCCCTGGCGACGTACCCGATCCGCCCGAGCCGCTCGACCCAGCGCTGGGTGCCCTTCGGCAACGACGAAAGGTCGAGATCACGAAGGAAGTTCCGGCGTATCCCGTTCACCACCGAGGCCACGGCGACACCCAGCACGACAACGGCCGCCACGATCACCAGGAACGGGCCGGCGGGCAAACCGAGCAGACGCGCGGTGAATTCCTGTTGCCGCTGGTCGCCACTGCCCTGCTCCGCCGCCCCCGCGGCCGACTGCGCGGCGTACACGCCCAGCGAAATCCCTACCAGGCAACGCACCCCGGACGTCACCCTTTTGACCGTGCGTTGCCTCTGCTTGCCGATCCACGTGTATCCGACGGCGGCCTGCAATGCCTGCCACAACCCGTACGCCACCAGCCCGGCCGCCAGCCCCCACAACAGCACACCACCCACCGCGGTCGAACCGACCTCGGCGACCGCACCACGCCCGTCGGCCTCCTGACCGCCGCCGCCGAAAGCGATCCGCACCGCCAGGTACCCGATGAGCAGATACACCAGCCCGTAGCAACCCATCCCGATCCGCCCGAGCACCTGGACGGTCTTGTTGTGGCGTACCTGTCTCGCCTTGGTCGCGGCCATCCGGTTCACCCTCCTCTGTCGTGTCTCCCGAGTGTCGGGGCCGACGGCCGGGCCCGCCGCGCGACTGGTCCGTCTGGCCCAGCGGCGACGGCCGATTTCGACGCTGGACGCCCTTGGGTCACGTGAGGTCGCGGGTGGCGATGCGGTGGTGCGAAGGGCACTTTCGCGCCCGCTCCTAAGCACTTACGCGTCACCTGCGGCGTTGCTCGCGTGAAGTACAGGAAGGCCCCCTTCCTTGC
>NZ_JBFBBY010000249.1:0-8713 GCF_040682875.1 Amycolatopsis sp. NPDC051071
GCCAACGCGGACGACGACGTCCACACGCTCCACATGAAGGCGGGCGACGCGCTGCGCTCGTACCACCGGACGAAAAACGTCCTATGGGGACCCCTCATGACACTCGTGAGGCTCGGGCGCGAGGTGACCAGGGTCAGGCGTGGTCGTCTTCGCCGAGGCGGTGCACCCGGATGAGGTTGGTCGAGCCGACGGTCCCTGGCGGGGAGCCGGCGACGATGACCACCAGGTCACCCTTGGCGTACTTGCCCATTTCGAGCATCGCGTGGTCGACCTGCTGGATCATCTGGTCGGTGGAGTCCACCTTCGGCACGATCCGGGTCGTGGTGCCCCAGGTCATCGCGAGCTGGCAGCGGACGCTCTCTTCCGGCGTGAAGGCCAACAGCGGCAGCCGCGTGTGCAGCCGCGCGAGCCGCCGGACGGTGTCACCGGACTGGGTGAAGGCGACCAGCGCCTTCGCGTTCAGCCGCTCACCGATGTCGCGGGCCGCGTACGAGATGACGCCGCGCTTGGTACGCGGGACGTGTGACAGCGGCGGCACGACGGGCGAGTCGGTCTCGACGGCCTCGATGATCCGGCCCATCGTCTGGACCACCTCGATGGCGTAGCGGCCGACGCTGGTCTCACCCGAGAGCATGAGGGCGTCCGCGCCGTCGAGTACCGCGTTGGCGACGTCCGAGGCCTCCGCGCGGGTCGGACGGGAGCTGTTGATCATCGATTCGAGCATCTGCGTCGCGACGATGACCGGCTTCGCGTTCTCGCGGGCGATCTGGATGGTGCGTTTCTGCACCAGCGGGACCTGCTCCAGCGGGAGCTCGACGCCGAGGTCGCCGCGCGCGATCATCACCGCGTCGAAGGCGAGCACGATGGCTTCGAGGTTATAGACCGCTTCGGGCTTCTCGATCTTCGCGACCACCGGCAGGCGGCCCTTGCCGACGCGGTCCATCACCTGGTGGACCAGATCGATGTCGGCGGGCGAGCGGACGAACGACAGTGCGATGAAGTCCACACCCAGTTCGAGCGCGAACTCGAGGTCCTCGATGTCCTTTTCGGACATCGCGGGCACGGAGACGTCCATACCGGGCAGGGAAACGCCCTTGTTGTTGCTGACGGGGCCGCCTTCGGTGACCTCGCAGACGACGTCCTGGCCGTCGACTTCCTTGACCACGAGGCCGACCTTGCCGTCATCCACCAGGAGACGGTCGCCGGGCTTCGCGTCGTCAGCGAGTCCTTTGTAGGTGGTCGAGACGCGGTCGTGGGTGCCCGCGACGTCCTCGACGGTGATCCGCACGATGTCGCCGTTGTGCCACTCGACCGGCCCGCCCGCGAAGGTGCCGAGACGGATCTTCGGCCCCTGAAGGTCGGCGAGGACGCCCACCGCGCGGCCGGAATCGGCGGCGGCGGTGCGGATGAGGTCGTAGACCTGCTTGTGGTCGCTGTGCGTCCCGTGGCTGAAGTTCATCCTCGCGACGTCCATCCCGGCGTCGACGAGTTGCCGCATCTTCTCCGGCGTAGCGGTCGCGGGGCCCAGGGTACAAACGATCTTCGCGCGTCGGCTCACGTTCATACAGCGTAGTCCCTCATCGGTGCCACGTCTTTACCGATACCGAAAGTTCAAGAAAAGTGTCAGTTCACCTGGGAGACGGACAACTGCCGAACAGGGTTCGATGGTTATCGGCGCGGTTTCTCGCTCGGACCCACGCGGTCACGTGCCCATTCGTTGAACACCCGCACCTGCCGCCACGCCTTCCGCACCCGGTCGAAGGCACCCCGTTCGTGCAGGACGTCGTCCGGCTCCCAGGCGCGGACGGCGTACACCGAGCGGTACTTCAGCAGATCGATGCGCGGATGGTCCTCGGCGAAGCCGCGCGGCTTGGACTTGAGCCGGTCGCCCTTGATCTCCCAGCCGGACTTCTCCAGCTTCGCGAGGATTTTGCCCAGCTCGTCGCCGTGCGGTTCGGTGTCGACGGCCTTGCGGAAGCGGGCAAGCTGATCGGACTCGAAATGGAAGCAGCCGCCGCCGACACGCAGCCCGGCCGGGCCGACCTCGACGTAGTACGCGCCGCCGCCGCGGCCCTGCTCGATCACCGCGCCACAGTGGGTCTTGTAAGGCGTCTTGTCCTTGGCGAACCGGACGTCGCGGTACGGGCGGAAGACCTTCCCGGTGCCGAAGCCGTCACCGAACTCCGGGACCAGCTCCGCCAGCAACGCCTCCATCGGCGCGCGGACGTCGGCCTTGTAGGTGTCGAGGTTCGCGTCCCAATAGGACTTGGAGTTGTCGGCCTCGAGACCGTCGTAGAAGTCGATGGCGTACTCACCGAAACCCTCGAAACCCATGCGGTGACGTTAAGCCCACCCACCGACAAGCGCGTGAAGGCCCCCTTTCCCCGGGTCAGCCGAGGGAAGGGGGCCATCACACGCGCCCGAGAGAGGCTTACTTGGCGAGAGCGGTGATCAGCTCGCCGTTGGCGGTGTCACCGGACCGCTCCCAGAAGAAGGCGCCGCCGAGACCCTGGTTCTTGGCGTAGCGACCTTGCCGCCGATGGTCGCCGGGGTGTCGTAGTCCTCGATGTCCGCTTCATAGGTGCCCTGTGCCGCGCCGGTCGCGGTGCCGCCGGGGGCGTCCTGGGTGACGCCGGTCCAGCCGCGGCCGTAGAAGCCGATGCCCAGCAGCAGTTTGCTCGCCGGGACGCCCTTGCTCTTCAGCTTCTGGATCGCCGCGTCGGAGTGGAAACCGGCGGTCGGGATGCCCGCGTAGTCGTTCAGCGGCGAGTGCGGGGCCGTCGGGCCCTGCGGGGCCATGCGCCGAAGTAGTCGTAGGTCGGTGACCAGCTTCGAGCCGAACTTCGTCCGCAGCGCCCGCGCCAGCTCCTTGATCGCGGCCGCGCCGCTGGTGCCGCACGAAAGCCCGCAGGCGTTCGCGTACTCCCAATCGATGTCGATACCGTCGAAGACGCCAACCCAGCGCGGGTCGTTGACCAGGTTGTAGCAGGACTCGGCGAACTTGGCGGGATTCTTCGCCACCTCGCCGAAGCCGCCGGACCAGGTCCAGCCGCTGGTCGCCGCTTCGGCGTCACCGAGGGCGCAGCCACCGTTGGTCACGTTGCCGAACGAGTAATTGATATGGGTCAGCTTGCTCGCCCACCCGATGTGTCGATGTTCTTCACCTGATAGTTCCGCTGGTAGACGCCCCACGCCGGAGTTACTCAAACTGAGCCAGCCAGCCGTATCGAAGCATCCGCGTGTACTACGCGAGGCTGGTCTGGTCACCGTCCGTGTCGTCGCCCAGCGCCGGTGCTACCGGTTCCGGGAGGCCCGGATCGACGGGCTGGAGCGGCATCTCGACGAGGACAGTCAGTGAACAGGTAACGGCTCGAACGTGATCCCGGTGTCGGCCGCGCGCCGCGTCCCCCAGTCGTAAAGCGCCTGGAGTGCGGGGCGTAACCGCTCCCCCTCCTCGGTGAGCCGGTACTCGACATGCGGCACGCGGCCTTCCCGGCTCTCGCGGAGCACGAGGCCGTCCGCCTCCAGTTCACGCAGGTGCTGGGTCAGCATCTTCTCGCTGACGCCGGGCATCCGCCGCCGCAGTTCGCCGTAGCGGTGCGCGCCCTCCTTCAGATGCGAGAGGATCACCGGCTTCCACTTGCCGCCGATGACGTCGACGGCCAGCTCGACCGCGCAGTGGTACCGCTTCATCACCGCTCCCCTTGGTACGCACCGAAAAGTAAGCGGTTGCCCCCGGTGGCCTGGGGTGCTTGCCTTGCCGGAACGAAGATCACCGCCACTGGGAGGACCCTACGTGACCGAGACGCCGACGTTGTACGAATGGGCAGGCGGGATGGACGCCCTGCGGCGGCTGACCCAGGTCTTCTACGACCACGTCCTGAAGGATCCGTTGCTGGAGCCGGTCTTCCGCGACATGGACCCCGGCCATCCCGAGCACGTCGCGGTCTGGCTCGCCGAGGTCTTCGGTGGCCCGGAGAGCTACAGCGGCGAGCACGGCGGCCACCGGCATATGGTCGGACGGCACCTCGGCAAGGCCATCACCGAACAGCAGCGCCGTCGCTGGGTGAACCTGCTCTTCGACTCCGCCAACGAGGCCGGGCTCCCCGCCGATCCGGAGTTCCGCTCCGCGTTCGCCGCGTACGTCGAATGGGGCAGCCGGCTCGCGGTGATGTTCTCCCAGCCGGGCCGCGAGGTCACCGTTCCCGAGCCGATGCCGAAGTGGGACTGGGGCAACCGCCCGCCCTGGCAGCCGCCGTCGGACTGAAGGCGTTCATAGGGCGTGTCTGGAAAGGAGGCCGCCGCGATCCGGGTCGACGGCCGGACCCTGCGCTGCGTGGACGTCGTGACCGCCGCCGGAACGGCGTACCAGCAGGTGCCGGCTTGCGAACTGGTCGCGGCCGTCCAGGCGCTGCGGATGGCCGAACTCGTCGCCCTGCCCGCACGAGACGCCTGCGAAACCGCCCTCATCTGACGCCCGCGTGGCGGGGATCAGCAGCAACAGCCTCGGCGGGCCGGCGACTGGATCCGCGTGCTCGCGCCGGGGGCGGGCGGGCGGCTGGCGGCGACCTCGACGTCGTCGAGCATCCGCCGTCGCGCCGCCTTGTCCAGGACGCGCCCTCGCGTGATCACCAGATCGATTTTCGCGATGTTCCGGATGTCGGCGGCCGGATTCGCGTCCAGCAGCACGAGGTCCGCCTCCTTCCCCACCGTGACCGTGCCCGAAGTCCGCTCGCGGCCGAGGAACTTCGCCGCGTCGCTCGTGACGGTCTTCAGCGCCCGCAACGGCGAGAGGCCCGCCTCGACCAGGAAGGCCAGCTCCTCGTGCAGCCCGCTGCCGGGGAAGGTGTACGGATTGAGGCAGTCGGTGCCGCCGATGAGCCCGACGCCCGCGTCGTCCGCGGCCCCGACCAGCCGCAGCGTCTCCTGGTAGTACCGCTCGTGCAGGACGATCTCCGACGGCGTCTTCGGCGCGAACCGTTCGATGCCGATCGCCCAGCCCTCGCGGATGTCGGCGGGCATGTACTTCAGCCGCGGATCCTGCTTGTGGGTTTCGGCGGGCTGCGTGACGATCCGGTTGATCGTCAGCGTCGGCGAATGCCAGGTGCCGTTGCGCCGCAACCGGCTGAAATAGGACCACGCCGCGCTGGGGCTGTACGAGGAGACCGACTCGAACTCCAGCCGCCTGGCGAGGTTGAAGAAGTCGCGCGGCGCCGCCGGGTCGAAAGGCGTCGCCTTCAGCCTGGCGAGGATCTCGTCGCGACGGCTCGAACAGTGGACGGACACCCCGAAGAAGTGCTCGAAACTGTGCTGGCCGAGATCGCTCGCCTCGAAGTGGGACACCTTGTACGGCCAGTGCCCGGAAAACCGCAGCCCCTGGTCGTGGGCCTCGTCCGCGACCGCACGCAGTGCCTCGGGACCGAGATAGGAGTAGACCTTGACAAACTCGGCACCCGCCGCCTTCTCCGCGCGGATCGCCGCCCGTGCCTCGGCTTCGGTCGACACCTGGAGCACCGGCGGGCCCAGCAGCGTGACCGGTCCGTCGACGATCCCGCTCGCCAGCACGAGACGCGGGCCGAGCAGGTCCCCGCGTTCGATCTTGTCCCGGGTCGCGCGGTTCTCGGCGTATCCCCACATCTCGCGGGCGCCTGTGACGCCATGGGCCAAGTGCAGTGGCGGCACGATCTCTTCGAGGTCCGCGCCGTGGGTGTGCATATCCCACAGCCCGGGGATGAGGAACTTCCCGCGACCGTCGATCACCCGCGCGGCACCGGTTTCCGGGACCTGATCGGAGCCGCCGACCCAGGCGATCCGGTCGCCGACGAGCACGACGGAGACGTCGCGGCGCGGAGCCGAACCCGTGCCGTCGATCAGCGTGACGCCTTTGATGACGACGATCTCGCCCGTGCCTGCCGCGGCCGTACCTGGCAGCATCCCGGCGAGTGCCACCCCGGCCCCGCTCGCGGCGAGCCATCTCAGGAACTCGCGCCTGTTGGATCCCGCTCCGGTCATGAAGACCCCGCCCTTCCACCCAGATGCCCCGGATGGCCGATTCAACTCGCCGCGAGGGCGGGGCCGCAAGGAAAAGCGAAGGCCCCTTACCGAGCTCAGCACAAAGTAAGGGGCCTTCTCCTGAAACGCGGCTCAGCCGAAGAAGACTTCGGCTTCTTCGTACCTTTCGGCCGGGACGGTCTTCAGCTCGGCGGTCGCTTCGGCGAGTTTGACGCGGACGATGTCAGTGCCGCGCAACGCGACCATCACGCCGAAATCACCGTCGGCGACGGCGTCGACCGCGTTGAGGCCGAACCGGGTGGCGAGCACCCGGTCGTAGGCCGTCGGGGTCCCGCCGCGCTGGACGTGCCCGAGCACGACCGCGCGGGACTCCTTGCCGGTGCGGGCGGCGATCTCGTCGGCGAGCCAGGTGCCGATGCCGCCGAGCCGGACGTGCCCGAAGGCGTCCTTCTCGCCGGTGAGCAGCCGCTCCTCGCCGCCCTCGGGCAGCGCGCCCTCGGCGACCACGATGATCGGCGCGTACTCCTTCTCGAAACGGCGCTCGACCCACGAGACGACCTGGTCGACGTTGAAGTGCCGCTCCGGCACCAGGATCACGCTCGCGCCGCCGGCGAGGCCGGAGTGCAGCGCGATCCAGCCCGCGTGCCGCCCCATGACCTCGACGACCAGGGCGCGGTGGTGCGACTCGGCCGTGGTGTGCAGCCGGTCGATGGCCTCGGTGGCGATCGAGACGGCGGTGTCGAAGCCGAAGGTGTAGTCGGTGGCTCCGAGGTCGTTGTCGATCGTCTTGGGCACCCCGACGACGCCGATACCGTCGTCCGTGAGCCGCTTCGCGACGCCGAGGGTGTCTTCGCCGCCGATCGCGATCAGCGCGTCGACCTGCTGCTCGGCGAGGACGGTCTTGATCTTGTCGACACCGCCGTCGATCTTGTACGGATTGGTCCGCGACGAACGCAGGATGGTGCCACCGCGGGTGAGGATGTCTTCGACGTCGTTCAGGCCGAGCGGACGGCTGTCCCCGGTGAGGGGACCGTTCCAGCCGTTGCGGAACCCGACGACGTCCCAGCCGTGCACCTCGATGCCCTTGCGCACCACAGCGCGGATCACCGCGTTGAGCCCCGGGCAGTCGCCACCGCCGGTCAGCACACCGACACGCATCAGAAGCCTCCGTCTTGTGTTCTGTAGGGAGAAGACAGTCACATGTCCCGGCGCTTAGGGTAGCGGCAGTTCTCTGGATCGGTGCAGGGCGGACCACCTCGGGAATCGGTCCGCGACAGACGATGTGCTAGCTTGGCGTCGTGCAGCGCTATTACTGGTTTACGAAGCCGGCCCCGGGTGGGCACGGCGGCGTCAACCTGCGCTGACCACCACCCCGAGCCGGATCACACCGGCTCGGCGAGGTCCCGCGGGTCGGTATCCCTTTTGAAAGGAACCAGACCCGCGATGTCTCCCTCCGCTGACACCCTCATCGCCCTCGACGGGCACCGCACGGCGGCCGTCAACCCGCTGCTGTCGCCCGCGATGCTGCGGCACGAACATCCGATGACGACGGAAATCGCCGATACCGTCCTAGCCGGGCGGGCCGCGGCCGTCGACATCCTCGACGGCCGGGACGACCGGCTCCTCGTCGTCGTCGGGCCCTGCTCGGTGCACGACGCGGACGCCGCACTCGACTACGCCCGCCGCCTCGCCGCCAAGGCCGAAGAACACCGCCGCGACCTGCACATCGTCATGCGCGTCTACTTCGAGAAGCCGCGGACCACGCTTGGCTGGAAGGGCCTGATCAACGATCCGGGCCTCGACGGCACCTACGAGGTCAACCACGGCCTGCGGATGGCGCGCAAACTGCTGCTCGACGTCTCCTCGCTCGGCCTGCCGGTCGGCTGCGAATTCCTCGACCCGATCACCCCGCAGTTCATCGCCGACACCGTGACCTGGGGTTCGATCGGCGCGCGGACCGCCGCGAGCCAGGTGCACCGGCAGCTGTGCAGTGCGCTCTCGATGCCCGTGGGGATCAAAAACTCGACCGAGGGCGATGTCCAGGTCGCCGTCGACGCCACCCGCGCGGCCGCCGCGAGCCACGTGTTCGCCGGCATCAACCCCGACGGTCTCGCCGCGCTGATCACCACCGCCGGTAACGAGGACTGCCACGTGATCCTGCGCGGCAGCGCCACCGGCCCGAACTACGACGCCGCGACCGTGTCCGACACGCTGGCGCGACTGGCGAAGTCGGGACTGCCGGAACGCTTGATCATCGACGCGAGCCACGGCAACAGCGCGAAGGACCACGTGCGGCAGGCCGCCGTCGTGCGCGAACTCGCCGGGCGGATCGGCGCCGGTGAGCGGGGCATCGCCGGGCTGATGCTGGAAAGCTTCCTGGTGGCGGGACGACAGGACCTGACGCTGGGCTCGGCGGCTTCACTGACCTACGGACAGTCGATCACGGACGCCTGCCTCGGGTGGGACACGACTGCGGAACTGCTGGACACGCTGGCCGAGGCGGTGGACTCGCGGCGGTGAGGGCGTCGGGGTCGCGAGCGGCGGGTCGGGGTGGTCGGTGGGGCGGGTCGGCGGGTTGGGTCGGGGTGGGTCGGCGGGTCGGGGTGGGTCGGCGGGTCGGGTTGGGTCGGCGGGTCGGGTTGGGTCGGCGGGTGTCATGAAAGGGTCTTTCAGGACACTTTTTGTCCTGAAAGACCCTTTC
>NZ_JBFBBY010000250.1:0-8708 GCF_040682875.1 Amycolatopsis sp. NPDC051071
TTGGAGACGTTGAGTGTCTCCAATGTGGCATTGGGGGCATCAGCCACACAGCACCCTCATGGGGCCGGGAGAGCAGCCGACTTGCCACTCATGACACCCTGGACAGAACACCCATGAGAGTGGCTTTCGCAACACCAGGGCAGCCCTCGCCGGACACAGCCCCGATCGCCTGCCCCTCAGACCTCCGCGCGGGCCACGATCGCCCGGGTGTCCACACCCGACGGGAGCGTCCCGAAAGCGACACCCCAGTCACCACCCAGCCGCGACGCGCAGAACGCGTCCGCCACCGCCGGAGTCCCGTGCCGCACCAGCAGGGAGCCTTGCAGCACCAGCGCCATCGACTCGACCAGCCGCCGCGCCCGGTACTCGATGTCCGACAGATCCGACAGTTCCTTGCGCAGCCTGCCCACCGCGTCGTCCAGCCGCACGTCGGCACCGGCCGCCTGCTCCACCTCGGTGAAGTACGCCGCCACCGACTCCGGCTGCTTCGCCATCGCCCGCAACGCGTCCAGTGCCGCGACGTTGCCCGAACCCTCCCAGATCGACATCAGCGGAGCCTCACGGTAGAGCCGCGGCATCCCCGACTCCTCCACATATCCGTTGCCGCCCAGGCACTCCAGCGCTTCCACCGCATGCGATGGGCCGCGCTTGCACACCCAGTACTTCGTCACCGCCAGCCCCAGCCGCCGGAACGCCTGCTCCTGCTCGTCACCGGGCCGGTCGGTGGCCGCGGCCAGCCGCATCCCCACCGTCGTCGCCGCTTCGGACTCCACCACGAGATCCGCCAGCACGTTCCCCATCAACGGCTGATCCACCAGGTTCGCCCCGAACGCCCGCCGGTGCCGCGCGTGATGGACGGCCCGCACGGCGCCGTACCGCATCCCCGACGCGCTCCCGACCGCGCAGTCCAGCCGGGTGTTGTTCACCATCTCGATGATGGTGCGCACCCCGCGGCCCTCCTCGCCGACCAGCCAGCCGATCGCGTCGTCGTACTCGATCTCCGACGACGCGTTGGACCGGTTGCCCAGCTTGTCCTTCAGCCGCTGCAACCGGATCCCGTTACGGGTACCGTCCGGCAGGACGCGGGGGAGCAGGAAACAGGAAAGCCCGCCCGGCGCCTGCGCCAGCGTCAGGAACATGTCCGACATCGGCGCCGAGGTGAACCACTTGTGCCCGACAAGTACATAACTGCCATCACCCAGCGGACGCGCCGACGTCGTGTTCTCCCGGACGTCCGAACCGCCCTGCTTCTCCGTCATCGACATCCCGGCGATCAGCCCGCGCTTCGTGCCCGGCTCACGCAACCCGAAGTCGTACTCCGTCGACGCCAGCAACGGCTCGTACCGCTCGGACAACTCCGGGTTGAACCGCAACGCCGGAACCGCCGCGTACGTCATCGAGATCGGGCACGTGTGCCCCGCGTCGACCTGACCCCAGACATACATCTTCGCCGCCCGCGCCGCGTGCGCCCCCGGCCGCGAATCCCGCCACGGCGCCGCGTGCAGCCCGTAGGACACCGCGACGTCCATCAGGTCATGCCAATACGGGTGGAACTCGACCTCGTCGATCCGGTTTCCGACCCGGTCGTGCGTCCGCAGCACCGGCTCGTTCTCGTTGACCAGCCTGCCCCACTCCTGCGCCTGCTCGCTCCCGGCCAGCCTGCCGAGCGCGTGCACCTCCGCCACCGCCCAGCCGGCGTCCGCCCGCTCCAGCGCCTCCAGCAACGCCGGATCCGCGGCGACGTCGTGATCCGCCAGCGGCGGTACCTGATTGGTGACCTCATGAGTGATCGGCATCGGAACCTCCCAAAGAACGCAGGACGAAAGTGCGCAGCCCGGACACCTCGTCCGCACTGCCGGTGGTCAACGGGCCGATCAGCACCTCGGCCGCCGCTCCCACGAGCGCCGCCGCGGTGACCTCGGCGTCCTGCGCCGGGAACACCCCGGCACGGACACCGTCGGCCACGTGCTGGGCCACGACATCGCGGAACGCCCGGCGGAACACCAGCCGCTCCGCCTCGATCGGCGCGTCGACAGGCTCGGCGAGCAGCGCGTACGCCATCCGAGGCGTCTTCAACGCACGGGACGCGAAGGTGTCGAAGACCGCCACGACCCGCTCCGCGGGCGTACCCGGCCGCTCCGACACCTCGCGCACGGCCTCGACCTCACGCGTGACGACCTTCCGGAACAACTCCACGACCAGCGCGGCCTTGGTAGGGAAGTGGCGGTACACGCTCCCGACCGCCACTCCCGCGCGCTCGGCGACCGCCGACACCGAACACCCCGCGTACCCGCGTTCGGCCAGCTGCTCCATGGCGGCGGCGAGGACGGCGTCACGCTGGGCGTCCAGACGCTCCTGGACCTTCGGGGTTCGGCGGTACGGCACCCAAGAAGTGAAGCACTGATTCACACCTTCAGTCAACGCACTCGAAGCAACCCCTCGATCGCCCTCGCGATGCCCTTCTTGTCATAACCGCTGGTGGGCATCGTCGCCGCATGGGCATGACGGACGACCCCGTCCCGGTCGATCAGCAGACTGCCGGACTGCCGCATGGCCCCGAACACCTTCCGCACCAGCCCGACCGCCTCATGTGGCGTCCCACTCCGACCGGTCAGCGAGGTCGGAAACCGTCGAACCGATTTCGAGCATGAGCGCACCTCATGAGCTATTCGTGTGCTTCATGAAGACCCACGTCGTACAGCAGCAACCGGCGGACCGTCGCCCGGGCCCGGTGCAACCGGGACTTCATCGCCGGCGTGCTCGACCCGAGCGCACCCGCCGCGCCTCCAACCGACGCAGGACGTCGTCCTCCGCCGAGACCATCGCCCCGGGATCCACCAGATCGTCACCACGCAACGCACGCCGCGCCCGGCGCCAGGCACTCGTTACGCACGATCCGGAACATCCACGACGCCAGCGCACCGGAAGCCCGCAAGGCGCCGATCTTGCGATACAGGATGACCAACGCCTCCGGCGCGGAATCCTCCGCATCCTCCGGCGAAGCACACAACGAACGCGCGAAACGCCGCACATGCGGATGAGAACCCGACACCAGCGCGGCAATGGCATCCGCGTCCCCGCCCTGCGCGGCCACGACCAACGACTCCCTCGGCCAACCGGCCTCTGCCACACGACCCCTTCCCGCGCCGGGCTTGCCCCGGCCCCTACGAAAGCACCCACAGGGGGCAGAGGATTCAGCCCACGACAAAGCCCACGTCACCCGATGGCATGATCGCCGGTATGACCTGGACCGCCCCCGAGGTGACCCGCCCGTCCGGCGACACCGCCGCGCACGAGAGCATCCTCCTGCCCAGCCTGCTGGCCTGGCACCGCAACACCTTCCTTCACAAGCTCGCCGGCCTCACCGGAGAACAACTCGCCCAAGCCTCGGTCCCGCCGTCCAACCTGACCCTGCTCGGCCTCATCCGGCACCTGGCCAAGGTCGAACGCATCTGGTTCCGCCTGCGCTACCGGACACAGGACATCGGCCCCCTCTACGACCCCGCCCTCGGCAAGGACCACGACTTCGAGGTCATCGACGCCACCCAGGCCGAACAGGCCTACAACACCCTCCTCGAAGAGATCCGCCTCGCCGACGAAGCAGCCGCCGGCCGCTCACTCGACGACACCTTCGACGACGGCGGCAACCCGTTCTCGCTGCGCATGATCTACGTCCACATGATCGGCGAATACGCCCGCCACAACGGCCACGCCGACCTCATCCGCGAACGCGTCGACGGCAACACCGGGGCCTGAGGAGTGACCATGGAGTACGGATTCGTCGGCGCGGGCGAAATCACCGCCGCCATCGTCGAAGGCCTCAGCAAAGACGTCACCGACCCACCCTCGATCTTCCTCTCACCCCGCGGCCGCAGCGTCGGACAAGAACTCAGCGACCGCTTCGACAACGTCAAGGTCTGCGACAGCAACCAAGCCGTCCTCGACCACGCGACGACCATCGTCCTCGCCGTCCGCCCGCCGATCGCCAAGGAAGTCCTCACCGACCTCACCTTCCGGCCAGAGCACGTCCTCATCAGCGCACTCGCCGGCGTCCACCTCGCCCAACTCCGCGAATGGGCCGCCCCGGCAGGCGAGATCGTCCGGAGCATCCCGCTACCCCCGGCCGCCCACCGCCAAAGCCTCACCGCGATGTACCCCGACAACGCCGCCGCCCGCGCGCTCTTCGCCCGCACCGGAGGCACCGTCGTCCCCGCCGAAGAACAAGCCCTCGACGTCTTCAGCACCGCGACCGCCACCTTCGCCGCCCACCTCGACTACCTCGGCACCATCGCCGCCTGGATGACCGGACAAGGCGTCGAAGACACCGTCGCCACCACCTTCACCACCCACATCTTCGGCCAGCTCGGCCAAGCACTGCTCGACCACACCGGCTCCCTCGAAACCCTCACCGGCAAGCACATGACCCCCGGCGGCCTCAACGAACAAGTCCTCACCGACCTGCGCACCGAGGGCGTCCCCGACACCGTCCGCCACGCACTCGACAGCATCCTGAACAGACTGCGAGACCAGTGACGATCGTCGCCAGACTCCGGGCGGCCGGGTGCGTCTTCGCCGAAGACGAAGCCCGGCTTCTAAGCGCCGAAGCCCGCACAGAAGCCGAACTCGACACCATGGTCCAACGACGCGTCGACGGTGAACCACTCGAAGTCATCCTCGGCTGGGCCGAATTCTGTGGACTCCGCGTCGTCGTCGAACCCGGCGTTTTCGTGCCACGACGCCGATCCGAACTACTCGTCCGCCACGCCGTCACCCTGGCCCGGCCGGGAGCCGTCGTCCTCGACCTCTGCTGCGGCACCGGAGCCCTCGGCGCCGCGGTGGCCGCCCGCGCAGGCGCGATCCGGCTCCACGCGGCCGATATCGAGCCCGCCGCCGTCCGCTGCGCCCGCGCCAACGTCGCCGACGCCGGGGGAGAGGTCTACGAAGGCGACCTCTTCGCACCCCTTCCCGCAACGCTGCGAGGCCACATCGACGTCCTCATCGTCAACGCTCCCTACGTCCCCACCGACGCCATCGCCATGATGCCGCCCGAAGCCCGCGACCACGAACCCCGCGTCGCACTCGACGGCGGGCAAGACGGCGTCGACGTCCACCGGCGCGTCGCCGCCGAAGCCCCACAATGGCTCGCGCCGGGCGGGCACCTGCTGATCGAAACAGGGGAGAGCCAGGCCCGGCACACCGCGGAAGCCATGGCGCACAACGGATTGACCCCCGAAGTGTGCACCGACGACGAGCTGTACGCGACGATTGTTGTCGGTGCCGGGGGATAGGGTCGCCGCCGTGACCGACTACCTCCAAATAACCCGCACCGCCTACGACACGGTCGCGGCCGACTACGCCGAAGTCCTCCGCGGCCACCTCGCCGGATCCACCTGGGACCGCGCGATGCTCGGCGCCTACGCCGAACTCGTCCAAGCCGCCGGCGGCGGACACGTCGCCGAAATCGGCTGCGGACCCGGCCGCGTGACCGACTACCTGCACAGCCTCGGACTCGACGTCCACGGCATCGATCTCTCACCGGAGATGATCGCCGTCGCCCGGAAGTGGTACCCGCACCTGAACTTCGAAATCGGGAAAATGCCCGGCTTGTCCATTGAGGACGGTGCACTGGCCGGCGTCGTCGCGTGGTACTCGATCATCCACACCCCACGCGAGCGGCTGCCCGAGATCTTCGCCGACTTCCACCGGATCCTCGCCCCCGGCGGTCACCTGATGGTGGCCTTCCAGGTAGGCGACGAGAAACGCCACATCGAACACGCCTACGGCCACGACATCACCTGTGACGCCTACCGGCTACCGCCGGACAAGATCGCCGAACAGCTGGGGGAGGCCGGGTTCGCCATGGTCTCGCAACTCGTCCGTGAAGCGTCAGGGGAATTCGAGAGCACGCCGCAGGCCTACCTGATCGCCCGCAAGCACGAGGGCGTGTCAGACACGCCCTAGGTCAACGACGCCGAGCCTCGACAAGCCAGGCCGCCGAGCCGTAGAAGACGCCTCGGTCGGTCTGGTGCGCGGCGAGGTCGGCACGTAGCGCGTCGATGACCTTCGCCCTGGACGCCTCGTCGAGATCCCGGGCTCGCTCGCCATGGTGCTCGACGATGAACTCCGCCGCGTCGTCGACGTCCTGCCCGAAGTACATCGACTGGTTCAGCCGTGTCGATCGGACGTCGGTGTACCCGGAAGCGGTCAGCAGTCCCTTGGTCTCGGCAGGGTCGCTCAACGCGAGATCTGAAGACGGCACATCGCGGCCGGCGGCGAAGATCGTCCGGAAGGTGGTGATCCATTCGTTGAGCCGCAACGGCTGCCACGTCAACAGCACGAGACGGCCACCCGGCCGCGTCGCCCGCGCGAGATTGGTGAACGCGGCCAGGGGAGTACCGAAGAACATCGCCCCGTGCCTGCTGATCACAGCGTCGAAGCCCGCCTCGGGGAACCGGTGAACCTGAGCGTCCGCCTGTTCGAAGGAAACGTTGGGAACACGTTCCTGCTCGGCGACCCGGCGAGCGAGGCCGAGCATCTCGGCAGAGAGGTCCACACCGAGCGCCGAACCTTCGGTCGCCAGGCGCGCGGCGTCACGCGTCGTCTGGCCCGCACCGCAGCCGACATCCAGCACCCGGTCGGAAGGCTGGATGTCCGCTGCGGCGAAAAACGGGTCCCGATACGCGGCGACGCCGTCGTTGATGCGCTGAGCGCGTTTCGTCCACAACGCGCCTTGCTCACCGTCCCACGCGTTCAACATCTGCACGTTGGACGGGTCAACGCGCGCAGCGGTGCTTTCGGACATCTTCAGCTACCCCCAGATTTTGAACTCCGGGGGAGACGCTAGCGCACCCGGCAAGAACTCACCCTGGCGACGGCAGCTCCATCGCCGCGAGCTTGGCCGGGTCGGTCACCGCCGCGATGTCGGTGATCCGGCCGTCGACCACGGTGAACGTGATGACCGAGAGCAAGGCACCGTCGTCGTGCCAAGACACGACACCAGGACGGCCGTCGACGAGCACCTCTCGTCCCTGCGCGGCCGACGCTGCGGAAAGCTTCGCACCCGCGGCGACCTTGGTGGCGCCGAGGACGACGACCTGACCATCAGGGGTGTCGACGGTCAGCCGCACCCCGGGATCGAGCACGCGCAGCAACCCCTCGAGGTCACCGTGCCGAGCGGCCTTCAGAAAGGCCTTGACCACCTCCCGCCGCACCTCGCCGGCGACAGCGGGCTGTCCCGTCGCCTGCACTTTCTTGCGGGCGCGGCTGGCGAGCATCTTGGTGGCGTCGGTGGACTTGCCGAGGATCCGGCCGATCTCGTCGAACGGCACCGCGAACAGGTCGTGCAGCACGAACGCCAGTCGCTCGCCCGGCTTGAGTGACTCGAGGACGACGAGGAGCGCGAGCCCTACCGAATCGGCGAGCGCCACGTCATCCTCGGGTGCGGAGCCGCTGTCGGCCCGGTCGGACTCGGGTAGCCCGTCGCCGTAGTAAGCCTCCGGGCGGGCCTGACGTGATCTCAGTACGTCCAGACTGATCCGGCCGACCACCGTGGTCAGCCAGCCCGCCAAATTCCCGATGACCGCCGCGTCCTGGCGGGAGAGCCGCAACCAGGCCTCCTGGACCACATCCTCGGCGTCGGCGTGCGATCCGAGCATGCGATAGGCGACCGCACGCAACCGGTCACGCTGGCCCTCGAACGTCTCGGCCACCGAATTCGTCCGGCCGGCATCGATCACCATGTCACCCTTCTCGGAGTTGCTTCGATCATGCCCGCTGCTGGCGGAGCGAGATCCGGTTGCCGTCCGGATCCACCGCCTCGACGCGAACACCGAACGGGTAGTCGACCGGTTCAGGCTCATCGAAGGTCACGCCTCGTCGACGAAACACCTCGAAGTCCTTCCTCAGATCATCCGACTCGAGGATGAGCGGCCCGGGTGCGGTACCCGACTCGGCGGGCTGTCCAGCAGCCGGCGCATGCGACCAAAGAATGATCTTGACCGGGCTACCGGCGACGCCCACGGTGAGGAAGCGTCCGTCCGGACCCGGGTAGTCGACCTGCTTCTCGAGGCCGAGCCCTTCTGTATAAAACTTCAGTGCGCGGTCCTGATCGGTGACGTAGACCGTCACGTACATGATGTTCGTCAGCATCCTGTTCCACTCCCATTTCGGTCCGACGACCAAGGGGCTCGGTCGTCGCGCCGATATGACGGGAGTCGGCGGGAAGAGGTAACAGACCCTGCCTCCCGGGGGACGTCGGTCAACGACAGAGGAGGCATGCCCGATGCGTTACTTGACATAATGTACATTATCGGCGCTTTGGCTGACCTGGATAACGAGGCCGAGAGGGGTCTCCGACAGGACCTTTCGTCGCATGTCATGCAGGGAAGCTTCCTTCTCTGCGGCGGGCGCGGGCATGGCTCTCGTCAGGCGCCCTGGACCCGACCCAAGCCCAGGGCGCCTGAGCAGCGAGTGGCGCCCCCGAAGACGTCAAGCGAATGAGCAATCACCCGTCCTCAATACGTCACAGTGACGAATCAACCTGGGCATCTCTGGCGTCAAAGCCGGGTAGGCACGACAGCTCCAGTCAGCCCTGGGTTCCGCCAAAGCCACCCGGCCGGCCGCCGACCAGCTCGTTCTCGCCTCGGTGTGTCATGAGGGGTCCCCATAGGACAAAAAACGTCTCATGGGGACCCCTCATGACACACCGG
>NZ_JBFBBY010000251.1:0-8704 GCF_040682875.1 Amycolatopsis sp. NPDC051071
CTTGCGCTAGGCGCAAGGAAGGGGGCCTTCCTGTACTTCACGCGAGCAACGCCGCAGGTGACGCGTAAGTGCTTAAGAGCGGGGCCGTTCTAACGACCCAAATCACTCACGACCCGCAGAACGCCGTGTCGACCGCGGCCACGAGGTCTTTCGACGCCTCGTCCGGCAGCGGATCCTGGTTCACCACGACGTTCACCCGCTTCCCGTGCGGAATCGCCCCCGAGATATTCGCGAAGCCCTGGAGGTTTCCGCCGTGGCCCCAGAAGGACCCGCCGCAGGACAGCGGGACCGACGCGATCCCGAGCCCGTACTCCGCACCGGGAATGCCCAGGTCCGCGGGAACGGTCCGCTGCATCTCCGCCTGTTGTGCCCGAGGCAGTAGACGGCCGTCGGTGACCGCGCCGAAGAAGCGGTTCAGGTCTTCACCGGTCGAAATGATCCCGCCGGAAGCTCCCGCGGCCGACGGATCGAGCTTGGTGAAGTCGACAAGGCCTGTCTCGCGCGGCGAGTAGCCACGGGGGTGCGGTGACGGCAGGCGCTCGTCGCCGCGCGGCGGCAGGTAGGTGTCCCGCAGGCCGAGCGGTTTGGCGATCCTGTTCCGGATCTCGGTGGCGACGGAACGGCCGGTGAGCTTTTCGATAAGCATGCCCGCGACGACGTAGTTCGTGTTGGAGTACGACCACTTCATGCCGGGGGCGAAGTCCGGCGGATGCGAGAGGCCGATCGCCAGTAGTTCTCCGGGTTCGGCGCCCCGGTGCCGCCACGCGTCGATGTCGAGGTCGCGGACGTAGTTGTAGAGCCCGCTGGTGTGCTGGAGCAGCTGACGGACGGTGATCTTGGTGCCGTCGTTGCCGTTCCCCTTGACGACACCGGGCAGGTAGCGCTCGATCGGCGCGTCCAGCCGGACCTTCCCTTCGGCGGCCAGTTGCAGCACCACGACGGCGACGAAGGTCTTGGTGACGCTGGCCGCCCGGAACTTCGAGCCGCGTGGGAACGGGGTCTTGGTCTCGATGTTCCCGACGCCTTCGCGCTCCGACCACGTCCGCCCGGACGCGCTCGTCACGGTCGCCTGCGCGCCCGGGACCCCGTCCTGTACCAGCGTTTTCAGCGCCTTGTCGACCTCGTCGTGCGGCTTGGACACGGCGAGCGCCGGTGCGGCGGTGGTGGTGGCCAGCAACGCGATCAGCGAGCCGACAGCGACAATCTTCTTACCTGGCAGGGTTTTTCGCATGGATCCCAAACTAGGGAAGCCGGAATCGCGCGGCCATGAGGCAGGCCCCCACCCCTCAACGGGGGCCTGCCCCACCATCAGCGCAGGCGCAGCGCGCGCTTCAGGGTCCCGAACAAATCGGTCTGGTTGGTCAGGCCGACGACGTTCGCCGCCTGCGGGCCGTAGCCGGCGACGCGGATCTGCGTGCCGGTGTGGTCCTGCGACGAACCGGGCATCCCGGTGCCGTAGTTGATCGTCATATTCGCGCCCTCGTTGGTGACCAGCGTCGCGGTCTGGCCGGGGCTGACCGTGCCGTTGCCGATGATCTGGCTGGTGTGGCCGTGGTCGCCGGTGACGATCACCAGGGTGTCCGGGTTGCCGCGGGCGTACGCGAGGCCCGCGGCGACGGCCTGGTCGAAATCGATCGTCTCACCGATCTGGCCGCACGGGTCGGCGGCGTGGTCCTGCTTGTCGATGCTCGCGCCCTCGACCTGGAGGAAGAAACCCTTGTCCTTGCGGCGGTCGTCGAGCAGCGAGATCGCCTTGCGGGTCTGGTCGGCCAGCTTCGGCTGAGTCTTCGGCAGCGCGGGGTTCGGCGTGCAGCGGCTCGGCGGGGTGCCGCCCAGCTTCGCGGCCGGACCGGTCCAGTTGACCGGCATGTTGCCGGCGGCGAACAGGCCGAGCAGCGGCTTGCCGGGTTTGGCCGCGGCGAGATCCGACGCGGTGTTCACCACCTGATAGCCCGCCGACTTCGCCTGGTCCAGCACGGTCTTGCCGGTGAACTTCCCGGCCTTGACCTTCTGGTCGAAGTATTTCGCGCCGCCGCCGAGCAGGACGTCCGGCTTGGTCTGGACCAGCTGCTCGGCAATGGAACCGGCGCCGCCGTTCTCCTTGGCGTTGACCGCGCACTTCGCACTGGTCTCGTCCGGACCCTTGCAGTCGCGGTTGACGACGTGCGAACCGAGTACGGCGGGGGTGGCGTCCTGGACCTCGGCCGTGGTGACGTCGCCGGTGCGCAGACCCGAACGCTTGGCGATCTCGAGGATCGACGGGACGGCGTTGCCGTACGGGTCGACGGAGATCGCGCCGTTGTAGGTCTTCACGCCGGTGGCCCAGCCGGTGCCGGAGGCGGCCGAGTCGGTCACGTAGTCGGGCTTCGACGGATTGTTTTTCTCGACCGCGTACGTCGTGTAGTCACCGGTGAGCGGCAGTTCGTCCATCGCGAGCCGTCCGGCCGCGCCACGCTCGTAGTTGCGCGCCGAGGTGATCTCGGACTGGCCCATACCGTCGCCGATGAACAGGATGACGTTGCGAGCGCTGCCGCCCTTGATCGCGGCACGCACGTCCTGGGTGCGGTCACCCTGCGCGGCGGCGAGGCGGGCGTCGTCACCGGCGGCGAGCGCCGCGGGGGCCACTGCGAGCAGCGTGACGCCGAGCGCCCCGCCCGCCAGCCACCGGCGCCGTCCTGTGAACAGCGAAGCCATCGAAAATCTCCTTGGGATTACTGAGGATCAGGGCAGTCCCATTAGTCACCGCGCATGTGTGCGGGTGGGGATTTCCGGATGAACGGACGAAGAACAGCGGCCGTCCGCTAGCGCAGGCTGTGCCCCGGTGCGACGATGCCGGTCTCGTAAGCGAACACCACCGCCTGGCTGCGGTTGGCCGCACCCAGTTTCCCGAAGATGTTGCCCACATGGGTTTTGACGGTTTCAAGACTGATGACCAGATCGGCCGCTATGTCTACATTGGACATCCCGGTGGCGATCAGCCGTAGCACCTCGGTCTCCCGTTTCGTCAGCGAAGACGGCTTCGGTGCGAGGCCGGATTCCGTCGGTCGCGCCGCGACCATCCGCCGGATCGCGTCGGGGAACAGCAGCGTCTCCCCGGCGGCGATGGTCCGGATGGCGTGCGCGAACTCCTCCTTGCGCGCCCGCTTCAGCAGGAACCCGCTCGCGCCGGCGAGCAACGCGTCGTAGACGTAGTCGTCGTTGTCGAAAGTCGTGATCACGAGGACCTTCGGCGGTTCCGGCACCTCGGCCAGCAGCCGCCGGGTCACCTCGATCCCGTCGACGCCTGGCATGCGGACGTCCATCAGGACCACCGCGGGATTCGTCCGCCGCACCAGGTCGACCACCTCGCCGCCGTCGCCTGCCTCACCGACCACGGTCAGGTCGGGCTGGTTGTCCAGCAGTGAACGGAGACCGGCGCGCAGCAGTGGTTCGTCGTCGACGATCAGGACCCGCAATGTCATGAACGCGACCGTAGCGGGATCGTGGTCACCAGCCGCCACAGCGGTTCCCCGTCGACGGCCGGGCCCGCGATGAGCTCGCCACGCAGTGCCTCGACGCGTTCGGTCAGCCCCGGCAGCCCGTTGCCACCACGATCCGACGTGACGGCCATCTCCATGAGCGGGTTCACGATCTCGATCCGCAACGCGTCCGCCAGCACCGCGACCCGCACGGTCACCGGGCCGGGATGGGCGTGCCGCAGGGCGTTCGTCAGTCCTTCTTGGACGATCCGGTACGCCTCCCGCGAAAGGGTCGCGGGCAGTTCGGCGGCGGGCCCGCTCAGCTCGTAGTCGATCTGCGCGCCGCCCGCCCGTGCCCGCTCGGCCAGCGTTCCGGCTTCGATGAGCCGTCGTTCGGGTTCGCGGGAGGACTTGTCCTCACGCAGCAGGCCGAGCACGTGGTCGAGGTCTTCGAGCGCGGCCCTCGACGACTCCTCGATGGTGCCCAGGGCGCGGCGCACCAAATGCGGTTCGGAATCGACCAGTTCGGCGGCCGCGGCGGCCTGGATCGTCGACGTCGTCAGCGTATGCCCGATGGAGTCGTGCAGCTCACGGGCCAGCCGGTTGCGCTGCTCGAAGTGGTTTGCCCGGACCTCGGCCGCGGCGACGCGTTCAGCGGCCGAGGGGCCCAGCAGCGCGACCGCGCTTTGTTGGAAGAGCTTGGTGAACCCGGCGAGGACGTACGCGATGACGACCAGCGTGACCAGCCCGATCGGCAGCGTCCACAGCCCCGCGGAGCCGGCTTCGACCGTCACTCGCTCACCGAAGAACTCGATGGGGCTGCCACCGCCTCCCATCCACACCAGGGGCAGGGCGAAGCCGAAACTCAGGAAGACGCCGAGGCCGAACAGGACCCAGCCGAGTCCGGTGTGCACGACCAGCCATGCCGCCGAGCGCCCGCGGTCCGCCAAGGCGACCTTCATCTTCGGCGGGGGCTGCGCGATCCGGGTGCCCAGCATCTGGTTCGCGAACCAGATGCCGACCCGTCGCAGCGGCCCCAGCAACCCGGTGAGTGCGACCAGCACACCCATCGCGAGCATGCCGTAGACCATCTTCACCCGCGAGTCGCCGGGGATGAGGATGGCGGGGATGAGCGCGATCGGGAACGGGATCGCCGTCAGCGCCATTCCGAGGAGCCCGAACGGCACGCTGCGATAGCTGCCGATCCGGACCAGAGGCTTCAGTGGGTTGACCATGCCGGGAACGTTATGCGGCCCGTGGGTGCGCGCACCTCCCACCGTAGGGCCATTTCGGCGTCATACTCCAGAGCGGGACGCCGTCACAGCCGGTTAGCGCGCGTTAGCGGTGCCCTCCTACACTCGGGCGCGTGGCTCACCGACCTTTGATCGCACCCAGCATCCTCTCCGCGGACTTCGCCCGGCTCGGCGACGAGATCCGCGCCGTCGCGGGGGAGGGGGACACACGTGCGGACTGGGTCCACGTGGACGTCATGGACGCGCACTTCGTCCCGAACCTGACCCTCGGGCTGCCCGTGGTCCAGTCGCTGATCAAGGCAACCGACGTCCCGATCGACTGCCACCTGATGATCGAGAACCCCGACAAGTGGGCCATCGGGTACGCCGAGGCGGGCGCCTACAACGTCACCGTGCACGTCGAGGCCGCGCACGATCCGATCGCGCTGGCGAAGAACCTCCGCGCCGCCGGGGCGAAGGCTGGTCTGTCGATCAAGCCGAACACCCCGATCGAGGATCACCTCGACACCCTCAAGCATTACGACACCCTGCTGGTGATGTCGGTCGAGCCCGGCTTCGGCGGCCAGTCGTTCATCGCCGACGTCCTGGAGAAGGTCCGCACCGCGCGGCGCCTGGTCGACACCGGTCACCTCAAACTCGTCGTCGAGATCGACGGCGGCATCAACGCCGACACCATCGAGCAGGCCGCCGAGGCCGGAGTGGACTGCTTCGTCGCCGGTTCCGCCGTCTACGGAGCCGAAGACCCTGGTAAGGCGGTCGCGGCACTGCGCGAGCAGGCGGCCCGCGCCCGCGGCTGATCCCAGCTCCTGATCCGCCGTCGGGTCAGGAGAAGGAATCGGCCCGCGTGGGTGTTGGATGAAGGGAGCACCGTTTCCAGCGGCGGTGCGACCAGGAGGAGGGCAGCAGGAGTGTTCACCGGCATTGTCGAGGAACTCGGCGAGGTCACCGCGGTCGAGCAGGTCCCGAACGCCGCGCGGCTGACCGTACGGGGGCCGCTGGTGACCAGCGACGCCGATCACGGCGACTCCATCGCGGTGAGTGGCGTGTGCCTCACCGTGGTCGCGGTGGTGGGCGGCGAGTTTACCGTCGACGTCGTGCACGAAACCCTGCAACGCTCCAGCCTCGCGAAGGTGAACGTCGGCGACGTCGTGAACCTCGAACGCGCGACGCCGGCTGGCGGCAGGCTCGGCGGGCACATCATGCAGGGCCACGTGGACGGCACCGGTGTCTTCCTCAAACGGGACGAGCAAGGGCTCACCACGTTCGCCCTGCCGGGGAGACTGGCGCGGTACGTGGTCGAGAAGGGGTCGATCGCGGTCGACGGCATCTCCCTCACGGTGGCTTCGGTGACCGACGAGGAGTTCGCCGTCGCCCTGATCCCGACCACGCTCGAACTCACCACCCTCGGCCGCAATCAGCCGGGTGACCTGGTGAATCTCGAGGTCGACGTGGTCGCCAAATACGTCGAGAAGCTGGCCATGCCGCACCTGCGTACGCAGGGGGACAATGGTGGCGCGGAGGAGCGGGCGTGACTGAGACGAGTGCGATTCCGGGGTCGGCGGAACTGACCCCCTGTGGAGGCGGGGTGGCTGTGAACGCCGAAGCCATCGAGGCGGCGATCGCCGATATCAAGGCGGGCCGTCCGGTCGTCGTGGTCGACGACGAAGACCGGGAGAACGAGGGCGACCTGATCTTCGCGGCGGAGAAGGCCACGCCCGAACTGATGGCCTTCATGGTGCGCTACACCTCGGGTTACGTCTGCGTGGCGCTGACCGAGGCGGAGGCGGACAGGCTCAACCTGCCGCCGATGTACCACACGAACCAGGACCAGCGTGGGACCGCGTACAGCGTCACCGTCGACGCCGCCGAGGGCATCACCACCGGCATCTCCGCGGCCGACCGGGCGCATACCGTCAGCCTGCTCGCCGACCCGGCGTCCAAGGCGTCGGACTTCCGGCGCCCCGGCCACGTGGTCCCGCTGCGGGCCAAGCAGGGCGGCGTCCTGCGACGTCCGGGGCACACCGAAGCCTCCGTCGACCTGGCGCGTCTCGCCGGTCTTTCGCCGTCCGGCGTGCTCTGTGAGATCGTTTCGCAGAAGGACGAGGGCGACATGGCCCGCCGTGACGAACTCGAGGTCTTCGCCGCGGACCACGACCTCAAGATGATCACCATCGCCGACCTGATCGCCTACCGGCGCCGCACCGAGAAGCAGGTCGAGCGGGTCGCCGAGGCGCGGATCCCGCTGTCCGCGGGCACGTTCCGCGCTGTCGGCTACGACAGCCTTCTCGACGGCATCGAGCACATCGCCTTCGTCTTCGGCGACGTCGGTGACGGCGAGGACATCCTGGTCCGCGTGCACTCCGAATGCCTCACCGGCGATGTCTTCGGCTCGCTGCGCTGCGACTGCGGGCCGCAGCTGGAGGCGGCGCTGGAGGCGGTGGCCAAGGAAGGGCGCGGTGTCGTGCTCTACATCCGCGGGCACGAGGGCCGCGGTATCGGGTTGCTGCACAAACTGCAGGCCTACCAGCTGCAGGACGCCGGCGCGGACACCGTCGACGCGAACCTTCAGCTCGGCGTCCCCGCCGACGCGCGGGACTACGGCACCGGCGCGCAGATCCTGTGCGATCTCGGCGTCCACTCGATGCGCTTGCTGACGAACAACCCGGCCAAACGCGTCGGGCTGGAGGGCTACGGCCTGCGGGTCAGCGGCCGGGTGTCGCTGCCGATCTCGCCGAACCCGGAAAACCTGCGCTACCTCAAGACCAAACGGGACCGGATGGGACACGACCTGTCCCAGCTGGAGCATTTCGACCAGGTCGGCGCCGAAGTCGACCAGGGCAACGGAGGTGGCACGCGGTGAGCGGCGAGGGCCGTCCGGACGTCGAACTCGACCTGTCCGACTGTAAGAACATCCGGCTCGGGATCGTGGCCACCCGCTGGCATACGAAGATCACGAGTGCCCTGCTGGAACGCGCCCTCGAGGCGGCAAAGGTGGCCGACCTGGAGGAGGCACCGACGGTCGTCCGCGTCGCGGGTGCCGTCGAACTGCCCGTCGCCGCGCAGGCACTGGCCCGCACGCACGACGCCGTCGTCGCGCTGGGTGTCGTCGTCCGGGGCGGGACGCCGCATTTCGAATACGTCTGCGACGCGGTCACCGCGGGCCTGACCAGGGTGGCGCTCGACGAGAGCACCCCGGTCGGCAACGGCGTGCTCACCTGCGACACGGAGCAGCAGGCCCTCGACCGCTCCGGCCTGCCGGGCTCCATCGAGGACAAGGGCTACGAAGCGACCGTGGCCGCACTGGACGCCGCGCACGCGCTGCGGAACCTGCGCCAGCCGTGGACCGAGCGGGGCTTCGTATGAGCGTCGAGGCGGATGTGATGACGAAGTCCGAGGTCGTGGTGGTGCGGCCCCGCCGTGCCCTGATGATGTGCTCGGTGCTGGCGGTGTTCCTGCTGGCGACTTTCGTGGTCGTCGCGGTACTGCTGCGCGGCTCGGACACCGGCGTGATCTTCCAGCCGTCCGACCAGGCGGCGATGATCGGCATCGGCGTCCTGCTCGCGGCGGGCACGATGCTGTTCGCGATGGCACGCGTGAAGGCCGACGCCGACGGCATCGAAGTCCGGAACGTGCTGATCACCAAGCGATTCGCATGGAGCGAGGTGCTTTCGGTGAGTTTCCCCGACGGCGCTTCGTGGGCGCGGCTGGAACTGCCGGACGACGAGTACTACTCCGTCATGGCCGTGCAGGCGGTGGACCGGGAGCGGGCGGTCGCCGCGGTGCGGGCGCTGCGGCAGCTGCACAAGGCGGCCTGGAACGGCTGACTCGCGTGCCATGAACGGCCCGTTACTCGCAAGTAACGGGCCGTTCATGGCATCCGGGGGCGGGCGACACCGCGCTTGCCGCCTTGGGGCCCTGCCGCCTTGGGGCTCACTCAGGTGTCATGAAAGGGTCTTTCAGGACGTTTTTCGTCCTGAAAGACCCTTTCATGAC
>NZ_JBFBBY010000252.1:0-8666 GCF_040682875.1 Amycolatopsis sp. NPDC051071
GTTTCTTCGGCTGAGCCGAGGAAACTCGACCTTCACACCTTCCCCAGTACACGAAGGCCCCCTTCCTTGCGCTAGGCGCAAGGAAGGGGGCCTTCATGTACTTCAGGCGAGCAAACCCGACCGACCCGTCTCCGGTCACACGCTCACTTCAGCACTCAACCAGTCGAGCAACTCGGCCCGGGGCAGCTCCCCGTCCTGGACGAACAGCGCTTCGTAGCGCTCCTCACCGAACTGCTCGCGCAGCTCGTCGATCAGCTGCCGGACCGAAGGTTCCCCGAGGTCCAGCCTGCCGCGGAGCAGCTTCGACGCGCCGAGCAGCCGCGCGGCGACCTCTGGCCGCCCCTGCCGGAACCGGATCAAGGCCAGTACCTCGACAATCCGGCCGGCGTCGGGCATGTCGCCCCGGCCGACGGTGGACCGCAGGACGACGGCGGCACCGCTTTCGGCCGCGTCCAGGTCTCCGGCGGCCAGCGCCACCTCAGTGTCGATGAGGCCGCCGAACTCTTCGGCGAACATGCCCGGCAGCGGCACCTTGCTCATCGCCTCGCGGAAGCTGACGGCGACCGCGCGTGCCTCTTCCACGCGGCCCGCTCTGCTGAGCAGATCGGCCTTGCCGACCAGCACCATCACCGCGAGCTGATCGTTGCCGGTGTCGGCCGCGTATCGCTCGGCCTCCCGCAGCTCACGCATCGCCGTGTCGAGGTCGCCCGCCCTCGCGTACTCGGTCGCCATCCGCCAGCGCTGCTGGATCACGTCGTCCTGGGAACCCAGTTCGAGTGCGAGGGCGAGGCCCTGCCGGTACAGCGACAACGCGGTCTCGTGGTCGCCCGACATCGAGATGTCGCTCGCCTTCATGCCCAGCGCCATCGCGGTGCCCCAGCGGTCGCCCACCGCCGAGAACCCTTCGTAGGCCCGGTCCCGCGCCCGTTCGGCGCCTTCGGTGTCCCCGTCGTCGGTCAGGACGAAGCTCTGCGCCCACGATCCCGCGGCACGGGCCCACGGGTCCGGGCTCGACAACGCACGTTCCACCTCGCGGAGGGCGAGGTTCTTGTCCTTGCAGAAGAACGAGAGCATCGGCAGGCCGATGGCCAGCCCGGCGAACCGCTCGTACGCCTTCGTCCGCACGCATTGGTCGACGAGCGCGCGCCCTTCGCCGGGACTCCCCACGCCGGGCACCATCGCCATCATCGCGCGGATCGCCCCGAACGCGGCGACGAACTGCTCGTCCAGCCGGTCGCCGAAGGCGAGCATCTCGACGACGTACGACTCGGCCCGGTCGCTGTCCCCCTTGACCATCCAGTACCAGAATGTGCCACTGAACAGGCGCACGGCCATTTCCACGTCATCGGCGTCGATCGCCTGACGCAAGGCGGTCACGATGTTGCCCTGCTCGGAGTTGTACCGCGAGATGACGGCGAGTTGATCCGCCCTCCGCAGCGACGGTTCCATCCGTTCGACGAGATCGGCGTAGTAGCGGTGGTACGACTTCGTCAGCCACTCACGCTCGTCCGCCTCGTCGAGGCGTTCCGCCGCGTACGCCCGGATGGTCTCCAGCATGCGGTAGCGGGGCTCGCCCTGATCCCCGGCCATCGCGTCCACAATGGACTTCTCTACGAGCGAGCCGAGAACGTAGAGGATGTCTTCGGCCGCCAGGCCGTCACCGGCGCAGACGCCTTCGACCGCTTCGACCTCGGCACCCGCGCCGAACACCGAAAGCCGCCTGGCGAGGACGCGTTCGGCGTCGTCGAGCAGATCCCAGCTCCACTCGACGACGGCACGCAGCGTGCGCTGCCTCGGCAACGCCGTCCGGCTGCCCGAGGTGAGCAGCCGGAACCGGTCGTCGAGGCGCTGCGAGATCTGCGCGACGGTCATCGACCGCAGCCGCGCCGCGGCCAGTTCCAGCGCGAGCGGCATCCCGTCCAGCCGTCGGCAGATCTGCGCGACGTCGTCCACTGTGGACTCGTCGAGGGCGAAATCCGGGCGTACGGCCAAGGCTCTGTCGACGAACAGCCGGATCGCGCCCGCTTCGGCCGCCTGCGGCACCGTCGGCGTGCCTTCGGGGACCGCGAGCGGGCCGAGCGGGCACAACGTCTCGCCGTCGATGGCGAGTGCCTCACGGCTGGTCGCCAGCAGCCGCAACGTCGGCACCCGCCGGAGCAAGGTGTTCGCCAGCTCGGCCGCCGCGTCGACGACGTGCTCACAGTTGTCCAGCACCAGCACCGATTCACCGGCGCCGAGCGTCTCCACGACCCTGGCCAGCGCGTCCATCTGGCGCCGCATCGGGTCACCGGCGTGGGAAAGGCCGAGGTCCCACAGTTCCAGCGCCGCGAAGACCGCGCCGGGCAGGTCGTCCGGATCGCGGACGCCGGCGAGCGGCACGAACCAGACCCGCCCGCGTGCGTGCGCCGGATGCCGCGTCGCGACCTCGGTGGCCAGCCGCGTCTTCCCGGCGCCACCCGGCCCGACCAGCGTCACCAGCCGCGCACCCGCGAGCAGCTCGGCGACCAGTTTCAGCTCGTCGTCCCGGCCGACGAAGCTGGTCAGCCGCACCGGGAGGTGATCGGCGGCCGCGGGTGGCGGGCCGAGTTCGCCACGTAACGCGGCGAGGTGGAGGTCCTTGAGTTCGGCCGACGGGTCGGCCCCCAGCTGATCGGCCAGCGCCGCGCGGACCTCCTCGTAGACGGCGAGGGCGTCGGACTGCCGGTCCGCCCCGCACAACGCCCGGATCCACAGCCCGGCCAGGCGTTCCCGCAGCGGGTTCCGGGCGGCCGCCTCCTTGAGGTCCGCCAGGACCCGGTCGTATCCGCCAAGCCGGATCTCCGCCTCGAAGCGGTCTTCGGCGACGTCGAGGCGCAGATCCTCCAGCCGGGTCGCCGGTGCCTGCGCGAAGGGGGCTTCGAGGACGTCTGACAGCGCTTCGCCGCGCCACAGGCCCAGCGCGTCGGCGAGAATCGCGGCCGCACCGGAATCCCGGCCCGCGGCCAGCTCGGCACGCCCTTCCGCGGCCAGCCGCTCGAAGCGGAAGACGTCGACGTCCTCGCGCTCGACGTCCAGCCGGTAACCACCCGGCCCGGAGTCGAGCGAGACGTCTCCGGCACGCAGGACCTTGCGCAGCCGCGAGACCAGCGATTGCAGTGCGTTCGAGGCATCCGCGGGTGGTTCCGCGCCCCAGAGCCCGTCGATCAGCGCCGCCGCCGGGACCGGGCGGCCGGGGTCCAGGGCGAGCCTGGCCAAGAGCATGCGAAGGCGGGCACCGCCGATGTCGACCGGGGTGCCGTCACCGGCTTCCGCTCCGACCGGGCCCAGCAGCGTCACACGCACGACCCCAGCTTTCCAGAACCCGCGATCGGTTAGCCCGGCCAGGCGACGGAAGTGGGGATTATCCGGGCACCGAGGAGCTTTCCGGGCGGTCGGCGGAGGTCGCGGGGCTACGTTCGGGGCCAAGCAACAGCCGATCGACTGGGAGCGTGAATGAGGTACCGGAGTGCGGCCGTCATCGCCGCCGTTCTGGCCGCGAGTGTCCTCGGGGGCGGGGTCGCCGCCGCCGACACCGGCAAACCCGGCGCCGACGGCGCGGGCGACAGCTACTACCCGCAGGACGGCAACGGCGGATACGACGTCGGCGACTACAACCTGAAGATCGGCTACGAACCGGCCACCAAGCAGCTCACCGGCCTGCAGACGATCACCGGCCGGACGACGCAGGCGCTGAGTTCGTTCAATCTCGACCTGACCGGGCTGACCGTCGATTCGATCAAGGTCAACGGCCGGAAGGCGGCCTTCACGCGCACCGGCGACCACGAACTGGTGGTCACGCCGTCCCGGCCGCTGCGCAACCGCGAGCGGTTCACCGCCGAGGTCGCCTACCACGGTGTCCCGCAGCCGATCAACGATCCGTCGCTGGGCGAGAACGGCTGGCAGTACGCCAAATCCGGCGGCGCGTTCGTCGCGGGCGAGCCGAAGTCCGCGACGACCTGGTACCCGGTCAACGACACCCCGCGTGACAAGGCGACCTTCCACCTCGCGGTCACCGTGCCCTCGGAATGGGGTGTCATCTCCAACGGTCAGGAGCGCGGGCAGGTCAAGAAGGACAAGAACACCACTTACGTCTGGGCCGAAGAGACCCCGGCCGTGCCGTACATGACGACGGTCGCGATCGACAAATGGGAGTTCGAGCGGACGAACCTGTCCGACGGCACCCCGGTCGTCAACGCCTACGCCCCCGGCACCCCCGCCGCGACCAAACAGGCCGAAGCGCGGCTGCCGGAGATCATCGACTTCCTGGCGTCGAAGTTCGGGCGTTACCCGGTGGACGCGGCGGGCGGCATCTTCCTCGCCGAGCCGATCGGGTTCTCGCTGGAGACGCTGAGCAGGCCGATCTACTCGGGTGCGGCGGGCAACGTCCCGACGATCGTGCACGAGAACGCCCACCAGTGGTGGGGTGACTCGGTCGCCGTCGACAAGTGGAAGGACGTCTGCCTCAACGAATGCTTCGCCTCCTACGCGGAGTGGATGTGGTCCGAGGCGAAATCCGGGCAAGACCTCAAGGCGCGGTACCTGACCGCGGTGCAGAAGGCGACGGACCGCTTCTGGGCCGGGAAGCTGTACGACATGGGGCCCGGCAACGAGTTCACCTACGTGTACTCGAAGGGCCCGGTGGCACTGCACGCGCTGAAGAACTACATCGGCGCGGCACCGTTCGACCGCATCCTGCGGACCTGGCCCGCACTGCACCGCGACGGCAACGCGAGCCTGCCGGAGTTCCAGCGGTTCGCCGAGCGGATCGCGCGCAAGAACCTGCAGGGCTTCTTCGACGCGTGGTTCTACGGCAACACCAAGCCGGCACCCGAGTTCCTCTACCCGGGAGACCTCAAGCCGGCCGCCTGACGTCGGTCACACGTTAGGGTGAGAGGCATGACGTCAGTGCTCCTCACCGGCTTCGAACCGTTCGGCGGTGAGCGGGTGAACCCGTCGTGGCAGGCGGTTTCCCTGCTCACCGGCCGGCGGCACGACGCCGTGGCCGTCGAGCTGCCGTGCGTGTTCTCGCGCTCGCTGGTCACCTTGCGCGACGCGATCGACGAGTATCGCCCGGAACTGGTGATCTGCGTCGGACAGGCGGGCGGCCGCCCCGACGTCACCCCGGAGCGGGTCGCGATCAACCTGATCGACGCGCGGATCCCGGACAACGCGGGCTCGCAGCCCGTGGACGTCCCGGTGATCCCCGGCGGGCCGAACGCGTACTTCACGACGCTGCCGGTGAAGGCGTGCGTCGCCGGGGTCAAGGACGCGGGCCTTCCGGCGTCGGTCTCGCATACGGCGGGGACGTACGTGTGCAATCAGGTCTTCTACGGGCTGATGCATTTGCTGGACAACGACTTCCCCGGCATACGCGGTGGTTTCGTGCATGTTCCCTACACGCCGCAGCAGGCCGCGCGGACGACGGCGCCGAGTCTCGCGGTGCATCGCGCGGCGGAGGCGCTGGAGATCATCGTCGACACCGCGCTTTCGGTGACCGAAGACGTGTCGACTCCGGCGGGCACACTGCACTGACTCAGTGCAAGTTCTGCCGGTAGTCGACGGAGATCGCGGGACGGGCAGCCGCAGCCGGTTGGGCGTCTCGGGGACTGCGAAACCCGGGGCGCCGCCGATCACGGTTTGAGCTGGGCGGTGAAGAAGTCGACCATCTCCTGGGTCGTCCGCGCGGTCCCGTCACTTCGGGTCGAGACGAGCATCGCGCTCAGGGGCGCGTCTTCGGTCCCGAAGAGCACGATGCCGCTTCGCTTGCCGACGCCCGCCAAGTAACGCCCACGCAGTCCATCGGCCGCCCAAGTGCCCTCCGCGGCCTTGCCCTTGGTCATCTGCCGCCGGGCGTCGTCCTCCAGGCCGGTCATCGCGACGCCCTGGTAGTAGTTGATCGCGTTCGAGGCCTCGTCGTTCTTGAACACGCACGTGACCGCCGACGCCGCACCCATCGCGGTGGCCGCGTCCGGCGCGTCCCGGCACTCGGCCCGTCGCGGGATGACGGTGGCGATCCGGCGGAGGCAGTCCGTGAACCCGTGCTCGTCCTTCGGCCCCGGCTGATCGCAGCTCACGGGCTTGACCGGCTCGGCCGTCTTCGGGGCCGCGACGGGTTCGTCCTCGCCGCCGCTCATCAGCAGGGCCACCGTCGTGATGATCGCGGCGATGGCGAGCACGATGACGCCGTACGTCGTGGGTTTCCGCCAGTTCCGGCCCGGCGGGGGCGGCGGTGCTGGCGGTGTCCAGCGCGGCGGTTGCGGCCTTCGCGGCGGCTGTTGCCGGGGTGGCTGCTGGACGGGTTGTTGCTGCACGGGGGGTGCGACCGGCGCGAAGGCGGGCACGGTCAGCTGGGAGTCCTCGCCACCCGCCGGCACATGGTGCAGCCCGAACGCGACCGCCGTCTCCGGCTGGTCCTGCGTGGTCGGCGTGATCCTGAGCTGGTTTGCCAGCAGACTCGCCAGCAACGGCATCCGGCTCGGCCCGCCGACGAGATAAACGCCGCCGAGGTGGCCGGGAGCGAGCCCCGCCCGGCTGATGGTGGTGGCGAGAAGTTCGGCACTGCGCAGGAAACTCGGGCGGACGAGTGCTTCGAGCTCTGTCCGCGTGACCCGCACGTCCCCGAACGGCTCCGGCATCGGGATCTCGGTCTGCTGGTGCCGCGACAGGCTTTCCTTGGCATCACGGACGTCCTGCAGCAACGACCGGCGCGTGCGGCGGTCCCCGACCGACTGCGGGCGCAACACCCGCTGCCACACCGCCGGATCGGAATGCGAGACCTCGCGGCCGATATGCACCAGCAGCGCCTGGTCGATGTCGAGGCTGCCGAGGTCGGGCAGGCCGTCCTCGGCGAGCACCGCGAACCCCTGGTCGCTGACGCCGACGACCGCGCAGTCGAAGGTGCCGGCCCCGAGGTCGTACACCGCGATGGGCCCCTGCCGCCGCTGACCGTTGTCGAGGGAGGCGTAATGCGCGGCGGCCGCGACCGGCTCGGGAATGAGCAGCGTCGTGCCGAAGCCTGCCTTGAGCGCGGCGTCGCGGAGGATCTGCTTGCGATCCGGGCCCCAGCCCGCCGGATGGGAGATGCGCACCTGGGCTGGGGGCCGCTGCAAAAGCAGCTCGGCCTCCTCGCCGACACGACGCAGGACGGCGGCGAAGGCGTCGGCGATCGGGAGGGTGACATCACCGAGCTGAAGCGCGCCCTCGTCGATACGCCGCTTGGGGTTCGCTTCGAACCGGCTCGGATCCAGGCGAGCGCGGCGCTCGGCGTCGCGGCCGACGAAGACCGTGCCGTCCTTGTCGACGTAGATCGCGGACGACATCGTCACCGACCCGTCGATCTCGACGACCTGCGTCCCCCTGCCGTGGATCGAGAGCACCCCGACCGTGCTGGAGGTACCGAAATCGATCGCCAGAACGTCCACCTGACCCCCTCCCGGACCCGGTGGCATCGTCTCACGCGAAGATCGGGCGAGCGGGAGCGGTCAGACGGCGGTGGAAATGGTGACGTCGTGGTCGTCGAAATCGGCGACCACCCGCATACGGCCACCCAAGGCGACGATGTACCTCCGAAGGGTGTCCAGTTCCATCTGGTTCGGATCACCCTGTTCGAGCTGGCTGATTCGCGGCTGGCTCACTCCCATACGTTTGGCGACCTCGGTCTGGCTCAGCCCGAGGTCCTCCCGCAGTCGCGACAACCTGAAGCCCAGAATGTAGGCCTGCGTGGCCTCCCGTGCCTCGACCCGCGCGGCGTCGATGTCACGCCCGGACTGGCGATCGACAGCGAGCTTGTCGGCCTTGACCTCTTTCCAGGATCGACTCATTTCAGCCTTCCTCCATCGCGTCCAAGTGCCGCCGGTATCGCTCCTCCGCGATCGGGATGTTGATGTCGTACCACCGGTTCCAGTTTCCCGCTTTGTCCCCTGCCACTAGAAGCACGGCTCTCCGCACCGGATCGAAGACGAACAGGATCCTGATCTCGGTACGCCCCGCCGACGCCGGGCGCAACTCCTTCAAGTTGTGCCGGCACGAGCCACTGATCCGGTCGACCAGCGGCCGTCCCAACTGCGGTCCTTCACCAGCCAGCATGTCGATCGCTTCCTCGACCCGATCCGCCGAAACCGGGTCTTCCCGGCATAGCGCCTCGAACCAGCGATCCACTTCATCGTGAAGCTCGATCTCCCACCTCATCAGGCGGCCATAATGTAGACCTTATATCGATTGGGGCGCGAGGGCCAAGGTTCCCACGAAGGTGCGGCTTTCGCCGATGGACACCAAGGGGTGATTCCGCGGGCGCAAACAAGGTGGCCGGTCGGCCTGGTCGCAAGTGGCGATTCGGGTTTTCGAGGGTAGGCAAGGGGACGTGTGGGGGCCGCGGTCCGGAGACCACGCCACCTCGCCTCAAGTACGTGAAGGCCCCCTTCCTGTACCTAGGCGCAAGCAAGGGGGCCTTCATGTACTTGAGGCGGACAGGGGCGGCGCCGGTACCGAGCGGGTCCAGGGGGTCGCGAGTGGTAAGTCGCGTTAGAACGTCACTTGCCACTCACGACCCCATACCTGGCCGCCCCCTTGGTCACGAGCATGTCTTGAAGGGCCCCTTTGAGACGATCAGCATCTCACATGAGCCCGTGAAGTGAGCCACGGACCCACGC
>NZ_JBFBBY010000253.1:0-8639 GCF_040682875.1 Amycolatopsis sp. NPDC051071
GGGGGGGCGGTGTTGTTCTTTTTTTTTGGTTCCAAAAACACAACCCAACACACCCCCCCACCCCCTGCAAGCTTCAGGGGGCCGAGTCGTAGGCCGACCTGGCTTCCGCCACCTTCGGCAGGTTCTTCGTCGACCAGTCCGCGAGGGTCGCGAACAGCGGCGCCAGGCTGCGTCCCAGTTCGCTGATCTCGTACTCGACCCGAGGTGGCACTTCGGCGTGATAGGTGCGCGTGATGAGACCGTCGCGTTCCAGTTGCCGCAGCCGCTGGGTCAGCACCTTCGGCGTGATCGAGCCGATGCGCCGCTCGAGTTCGACGAACCGCTGCCTGCCGAACTCGTTGAGCGTCCACAGGATCGGCGTGGTCCAGCGGCTGAAGACGATGTCGACCACCGGGGCGATCGGGCAGGCCTGTTCGGGGGTCGTCAGGGTTTCGACGCGCATGCGGGACCTCACTTTCCTTCGGATACCGACGCGGATACCGACGCTACCCGGGTCGCACGAAGGCGGCGTAACGTCCTGTTATGGACTTGACCACCGAAAGGCTTGTCGTCCGTGACTGGTCCGAGTACGACGCCGAAGCCGCGCTGGCGATCTACGGCACCACGGACGTGACCCGCTGGCTCACCCCGGCGATGGACCGGGTGACCGACGCCGCGGCCATGCGTTCGGTTCTGCAGGCCTGGCAACAGGCCCAGCCCAATCTTGTGCCGCCACGCGGGAGATGGGCGGTGCAGCGCAAGGAGGACGGCGTGGTCGTCGGCGGGCTCGGGATCCATTTGCTGCCGCCGTACGAAGAGGATCTGGAGATCAGCTGGCAGCTGCATCCGGACGCCTGGGGCCAGGGTTACGCCTCGGAGGCGGCCCGCGCGCTGCTCGGCTGGGCGTTCACCCAGGACACCGACGAGTTCTTCGCCGTCGCGCGCCCTGACAACGTGCGTGCCATCGCGACCGCGAAACGGCTCGGGATGGTCTGGGTCGGGGAAACCGAGAAGTACTACGGGCTCCGGCTGCAGGTCTACCGCGTCCGGCACACTGACGTCGTCTAGCGATACTCCACACGGGACACATCAGCCGAGACGGCGTGCCCGGCGCCGCGGCCGTCCGCGGTCGCGACGATCCGCCCCCGTTCGACCCGGATCGCGGCTTCGGTCTCGTCGCTGACCGCGAGTACGCCCGCGGCCGCGGCCAGGGTCCCGGCGACGTCGCACACCACACGCACGCCCGGCCAGGCCCGCTCCGGGAAGGCCTGCCGGACGCCTCCGCAGACCTCGGCGACGATCAGCCGGGTGAGCGGGACGAGTTCGTCGGGCTCGCTGGTCACGACGACCACGGTGACGTCGCGGCCGGAAGCGCGGACGGCCTCCTCCGCGGCGGAAAGCCGATGCGTGCCAAGGACGACGACCACGCCGTCGGCGGGCACGAACGACTCGGCACGCACGAGGTCCACGGCCTCCGGTGGTGACCAGGCCCGGTCGGCGGCCTGCGCGGCAGGCGCGATCACGGGTGGCGCCCACCAGTCGTTGAGGGGCAGCCCCGCCAGCCGCTCGCAGGCACTCACGACGTCGAACGGCTCGACGACTCCCGGCGCGACCGCCGCCAGCTGACCCGCGCCGTGCAAGGTGGTCAGCACGGTCTCCGCGAGCCGCACCCGGCGCGGGATCGGGGCCCCCGGCGGCCGGTCCGGCGGGTCGAGCCGTTCCAGCGCGAGCCCGAGCAGCAGCCCGTTGAGCTTGACCAGCTGGGCGAACGGGCGCCGGATCCGTTCGTCCGCGAGTACCTCCGGCATCAGGTCGCGGCCGAGCCCGGCCTGCTCGTCGTCCAGCGGAAGCGCGGCCACCCACGCCCTCGCCAAAGCGCCGAGCGCGCTCTCCGGGTTCTTGCCCGGTTCGGTATGCGGTGATAAGGCGGGCCGCTCCGCCAGTTCGGCCAGGACGGCGAAGTACAGCGCGCGTTTGCCGGGGAAGTTCGAGTAGACCGCGCCGCGGGTGAGCTCGGCCCGCTCGGCGATGACGTCGATCTTGGCGTCCCGGAAGCCCCGTCCCGCGAACTCGTCGCGGGCGGCGGCCAGCACCTTCGCGCGATTGCGCTCCTGCGTCTCTGCCCTGCTCAGCCGGACCATCGGCCTCCCCTTCGACCAGAACGTTTGCCCTCGGACCCGGATCAAGATACCTTGAACATTCAGATGACGAGAACATCTGGTTTGAACATCCGAACTGGGAGACCGCTTTGCCCGACATTCCCGAGATCCTCCTGACCGACCCCGAAGTCCTCCACGATCCGTTCACCGCCTACGGCCCGGTCCGCGAGCGGTCCCCGGTCGCCAAGCTGGTCGCGCCGGGTTTCGGCCCGATGTGGGCGGTCCTGCGGCACGAAGAAGCGCGAAAGATGCTGAGCGACCCGCGCTTCGCCCTCGGCGCGAACAGCTACCAGCGCTTGGACGTGCCCGACCACTGCCGCCCGTACCTGCGGACCATGCAGGAGGTCGAGGGTCCGGAGCACCTGCGGCTCCGGCGGCTCGTCTCCCCCGCGTTCACCCCGCGTCGCGCGGACGCGCTCCGGCCCGGCATCGAGCGGATCGTGGACGGCCTCCTCGACGGCCTCGCTGAGGAGGATCGGGTCGATCTGGTCACCGACTTCGCGCGCCCGCTGCCGGTCGACGTGATCTGCGCGCTCGTGGGCATCCCGGAGGCCGACCGACCGCGCTGGCGCGAGTACGGCACCGCGGTCGCGGCAGGCGACGGCGCCGCCCTCATGAAGGCGGTACCCGGCATCGTCGAGGGCTCACTCGCCGCGATCGCGCACCGGAAACTCGAACCCGCCGACGACATCGTCTCGCAGCTTCTCCGCGTCCAAGCCGAAGACGGCGACAGGCTCAGCGAGACCGAACTCGTCGCACTGGTCTGGCAACTCGTCCTCGGCGGCCAGGTACCGGGCAACCTGATCGCCAACTCGATCGAAACCCTGTTCGCCCATCCCAGGCAACTCGCCGAACTGCGTGCGGATCCGGCACTCATGGCAGGCGCGGTCGAAGAACTGATGCGCTGGCGCAGCCCGCAGTTGCTCACGATCCCCCGCTACACCACCGAGGAGGTCCGGATCGGCGACGTCCTGATTCCCGAAGGAGAACCTGTTACCGTCGCGATCGCGGCAGTGAACCGCGACCCGAAGGCGTTCCACGAACCGGACGTCTTCGACATCCGGCGTGCGGCGGGGCCCGCCTGGCACCTGGCGTTCGCCCACGGCCCGCACTTCTGCCTCGGAGCCTCCCTGGCCAGGGTGCAGACCGAAGTCGCGCTCAACGCACTCCTGCGCCGCTTCCCCGGCCTCGCCCTCATGGACGGCCCGCCGCGGATACCGGACCCGGGTGCCTGGCGACTGCACGCACTGCCTGCCACTCTGCACGCACCGGTTGCAAACTGAAACACGTTCTCATAATGTGACCGGCTGTGAGACACGGGATCGTGCTGTTCACCAGTGACCGGGGCATCAGCCCGGCTTCCGCCGCGCGTGCGGCGGAAGCCGCCGGCTTCGACGCCTTCCACGTGCCCGAGCACACGCATATCCCGGTCAAACGGGAGGCACCACATCCGCGCACCGGCGACGCGTCGCTGCCCGACGACCGCTACCTGCGCACGCTGGACCCGTGGGTCGCGCTGGCCACGGCGGCCTCGGTGACCACGCGGATCCGGCTCGCGACCGCGGTGGCCCTCCCGGTCGAGAGCGACCCGATCACGCTGGCGAAGACCATCGCCAGCCTCGATCACCTCTCGGCCGGGCGGGTCACCCTCGGCGTCGGCTTCGGCTGGAACGTCGACGAACTGGCCGATCACGGCGTCCCCGGCGGCAAACGGCGGACGGTCCTGCGCGAGTACCTCGAAGCGATGCGCGCGCTCTGGACCGACGACGAGGCCTCGTACGCCGGCGAATTCGTCTCGTTCGGGGCCAGCTGGGCCTGGCCGAAACCGGCACAGGCACGAATCCCGGTGATCGTCGGCGCGGGTGGGACGGAAAAGACGTTCCGCTGGATCGCGAAGTCGGCCGACGGCTGGCTCACCACCCCCGGCGACACGGACATCGAGGACAAGGCGCGGCGGCTCCGCGAACTCTGGCGGGAAGAAGGCCGCGCCGGGGAACCGGAGATCTCGGCGCTCGGCGTCCGCCCTGATCCCGAGAGCCTGGCCAAGCTGGAAGCCGCCGGGGTCACCGAAACGATCTTCGGCCTGCCGGACCGCTCCCCCGAGGAGGTCGAGGCCTGGCTTCGGCGCCTCGCCGCGAAACTCGGTCTCAGCCCTGGGAGTCGATGAGGTAACGCCCGCCCTGCTGCACCAGGGTGAACGTGGCGTTCTCGGATTCCGAACCGCCGCCCTTGCGGACATAGGTGATCTTCGCCGACACCGTGTTCCCGCGCTCGGACACGTTGGACACCGACACCGACTGGAACTGGCCCCAGAAGCCGGCATATTTGGCCGGATTCTGGCCACGGACGCGCTTGAAGTTGTCGCTCAGCCCGGCGAACCCGGCCTCGAGATTGCCGGGAAGGAGCGCGTAGTAAGCCGAAAGTGCCTGGCCGGGCGTTTGCGCCGGCGGCGGCGCCGAGGACGACGAAGGCGTGGACGGAGGCGTCGAGGGCGGCTCGGAGGAAGGCGAGGGCGGCGGAGCGGCGGACTCCGACGACGTCGCGGTGGCGGTCTGCTGCGGCGAACTCGGCGGCGGTGCCGCGTCCGTCGGGGCGTCCTTGCCTTGAGCGAGCACCACGACCACTGCCGCGATGGCGGCCAGCACGAGGAATCCGGCGATGACGCCGATCAACATGCCCTTGCGTGCCTTCGGCGGCGGCTCTTCGGCGACGAGCGTCGTCGGCTCCCCCGCCGCCAGCGCCCGCAGTTCGCGCTCGGTCTCGGTCATCGTCGGCCTGCTGTCGGGTCTGACGTCGAGCAGGCGATTCAGCAGCGGCGTGAGGATGCCGGATTTGACCGGAGGGGTGATCTCACCGCTCGAAGCGCGGTACAGCAGCGCGATCGGGTTCTCCGCCGTGCCGTAGGGCGTGCCGCCTTCGAGCGCGGTGTACAGCGTCGCGCCGAGCGAGAACACGTCGGAGGCGAAGGTGGCGTCCTCACCGCGGGCGACCTCGGGCGCCAGGAACGCCGGCGTCCCGGAGATCTCGCCGGTCGCGGTGAGCTGGACGTCACCCATCGCCCGCGAGATACCGAAATCGGTGATCTTGACGGTGCCGTCCTCACCCAGCAGGACGTTGCCGGGCTTGATGTCACGGTGGACGATGCCGGCCCGGTGCGCGGCCGCCAGCGCCGAGCACAGCTGGATGGCGAGCCGGATGACGTCGTCGGCTTCCATCGGCCCGTCACGCAGTTTGTCCGCGAGACTGGTCGAGGGCAGGTACTCCATGATGATCCACGGACGGTCCTGCTCGTCGATCACGCCGAAGACGGTGATGGCGTGGGGATGCACCAGCCGCGCGGCGATCCTGGCTTCGCGCAGCGCGCGGTTCTTGGCCTCGTCGGACTTCTGTTCCCCTTGCCCGTGCGGCAGAAGCAGTTCCTTGATCGCGACGATGCGTTCCAGGTTTTCGTCGCGCGCCCGCCACACGGTGCCCATGGAGCCGCCGCCGACGGGCTCGATGAGATCGAACCGGTCGGCGAGGCGGCGGATCTCCTCCATTATCGACGTCCCCCTGGCAGCTGTGGTGTTCGCGCGAACCTTGCCAGCATGCCAGGAACACGCGGGAGAGCCCGACCCGGCACGGCCGTTTCCGGCGCGGTGTCCGTCACGTCACCGGTTGGGCCGTTCAGCGGAACCCTGCCCGTACGCCTGCCCGAAAGCGCGTATCCCAGGTGACCGGAAGCGCACTTTACTTCTCCGGTGACGTGATCGGGAGAAAGGCTGGCGATGCGGGAAACCCTCGGTGGACGCGGCGTGCTCGAAGGCGCGTTCACGTTGCTCGAAGCACTCAACGACCACGGCGGCCAGGCGGGGCTGACCCAGCTCGTGCGGGCCAGCGGGCTCCCGAAGACCACCGTGCACCGGCTGCTGGACCAGCTGGTCGAACTCGGCGCCGTCGAGCGGGCGGGCCGCGGCTACCGAATCGGCTCGCGGGTGTTCCGGCTCGGCCGGTTCTGGCAGCCCGAACTGCGGGATCTGGCCAAGGAGTGGCTGCCGTCGCTTTCGGCGCGGATGCGGGTGAGCCTCGTGCTCGTCGTCCCGAGGGAGGGCCGCGCGCTCGTCGCGGCGGGTGCCGTCCTGCCTGCCGACGACGTCCCGGTGTCGCCGGGCACTCCGCTGCCGCCCGGAACCGCCGCCGGACGGCTGCTCGCCGCCCACCACCCCGCCCTCGCCGAACCGGACGCCGGCGCGCTGGCGATCCGCGCCGCCGGGTTCGCGACGGAGTCGGAGACCATCACGCCCGGTCTCGGTTGCGCCGCCGTCGCGATCCGGACCCCGGACGGCCGGGTCGGCGCGGCACTCGCCGCCGTCCTGCCCGCCCGGCGCGACCCGGCTTCGGCGGTGACCGGTCTGGCGAGCACCGCGCGTTCTTTCAGCGCCGCTCTCGCCGAGCACTCCCGGCCCGACAGGGTTGGATGATCGACGAGAGTCCGACCAATTCCCGATCAATCGGACGAGGCGATGAAGGGCCGGATTTCCGGCGGATTATTTCCGACGAAGTAGACTTTCGTGGCAAACCGGATCACGCTGTGTCCGCGACCGGCCGCACCGCGTGCGGAAATCCGATGATCACCTTGCCATCAGGTCATTTCCGTGACCGGACGCCTACCGATTAATTGTTCGACGACAATTCCCCCACCCCTTTCCTCTGCGCCATTCGGTGGTGCTCAAAAGAGGCGGCACACGTACGGTTCAGGAATTCTTTCGACCCAAGGAGGGAATTTCTTGAAGAGACGTTTCGCGGCCGTGTCCGCCTTTCTCGTCATGGTGTTCGTCGCGTCCGCCACGGTGGCCGTCCCGGCACAGGCCACGTCGCTTTCCGGACGTCCGGTCGTGGCCGGGATCGACCTGGAACGCGCGACGATCCCCGATCTGCAGCGGGCGATGCGCGCCGGGAGGCTGTCCTCGGTCGAGCTGACGCTCTTCTACCTGCAGCGGATCCGCAAGCTGAACCCGACGCTGCACGCCGTTCTCACCACCAATCCGGACGCGCTCCGCCTCGCCGCGGCCAGCGACTTCCGGCGGATCCGGCACCAGTCGAAGGGGCCGATGGACGGCATTCCGGTGCTGCTCAAGGACAATATCGACACCGCCGACCGGCAGCCGACCACCGCCGGGTCGACCGCGATGCTGGAATCCCGCCCCTACCGCGACGCCGGCGTGGTCGGCAACCTGCGCGAGGCGGGCGCGGTACTCCTCGGCAAGGCCAACCTTTCGGAGTGGTCGAGCTACCGCTCCACCAGTTCGTCGAACGGCTGGAGCCCGCTCGCGGGCCAGACCGCCAATCCGTATGTCCTCGACCGCAATCCGTGCGGCTCGTCGGCGGGCCCGGGGGTCGCGGTCGCGGCGCATCTGGCGACCGTCGCGGTCGGGACCGAGACCGACGGATCGATCAACTGCCCGTCCGGCGCCAACGGCATCGTGGGTGTCAAGCCGAGCCTCGGCCTGGTCAGCCGCAGCGGGATCGTGCCGGTGTCGAAGCAGCAGGACACCGCGGGCCCGATGGCACGCAACGTGGTCGACGCGGCGATCCTGCTCGCGGCCCTCAACGGCGCCGACCGCCGGGACCCGATCACCGTCGACGCCGCCCGGCAGTCGCTCGACGACTATACGAAGTTCTTGCGCCCCAACGCTTTGCACGGTAAGCGAATCGGCGTCTGGCGTGAGGTGTACACCCCGGACGACGCGACGAAGGCGGCGTTCGAGCAGGCACTGAGCAGGCTGCGGAAACTCGGTGCCACCACGGTGGAGATCACCATCCCGTACCTGGACGTCATCGCGGCCAACGAGTTCCCCGCGATCAGGACCGAGTTCAAACACGACCTGAACGCCTATCTCGCGTCCACCGGCGGCAAGCATCCCGCCGATCTCGCCGGGCTGATCCAGTACAACCTGGACCACGCCGCGGTCGAGATGCCGTACTGGACCCACAACCTGTGGGACCGCTCGCAGGCCACCACCGGGATCGACGATCCGGCCTACCGCGCGATGCGGGAAGCCGCGACGAGCGCCGCCCGGCGGGGTCTCGACGAGACGTTGCACGGGAACAGCCTCGACGCGATCGTGGCGCCGACCAACAACGCCGCGTGGAAGACACAGCTCGGGACCGGTGACGGCGCGCTGCTCATCGACTCCTCCGGTCCGGCCGCGGTTTCGGGCTACGCCAACATGACCGTCCCGATGGCCTACTCCGGGCCGTTGCCGCTGGGACTGTCCATCATGGGCGGGAAGTTCAGCGAACCGTCACTGCTGGCCATCGCCTACGCCTTCGAGCAGGACACGAAGGTCCGGCGGCTGCCGACGTTCATCCCGTCGATCGGCTAGGCGCTAGGGGCTGAGCCGAGCCGAGCCGAAAACGTCATGAGGGGTGGGCCGATGGGACAATATTTTGTTAGGGGGGCGCGGAGGGAACTCGCCGGCGGCGCGGGGTGTGCGGGGGGCCGGCCACGGGGATGGGGAA
>NZ_JBFBBY010000254.1:0-8546 GCF_040682875.1 Amycolatopsis sp. NPDC051071
CGACGCGGGGTGTGGTTGGTGTGGTTGATGTCATGTGGGGTCCCCATAGGACGAAATTTGTCCTATGGGGACCCCTCATGACACTTGAGCAGCTATTCCTCCGACTTGCCGGACTTCAGACCCGAAGAAATCAGGTCCATCACCGACGAGTCGGCCAGTGTGGTGACGTCGCCGACCTGGCGGTTCTCGGCGACGTCGCGCAGCAGACGGCGCATGATCTTGCCGGAACGCGTCTTCGGCAGTTCCTGCACGACCAGGATCTGCCGCGGCTTCGCGATCGGCCCGATCTCCTTGGCGACGTGGTTGCGCAGCTCCTGCACGGCCTTCTCGCCGCCGTCGACCGCGTTGCCGCGCAGGATGACGAACGCGACGATGCCCTGTCCGGTGGTCGGGTCGGTCGCGCCGACGACGGCGGCTTCGGCCACGGTCGGATGCGAGACCAGCGCGGACTCGACCTCGGTGGTCGAGATGCGGTGCCCGGACACGTTCATCACGTCGTCGACCCGGCCCAGCAGCCAGATGTCGCCGTCGGCGTCGTACTTCGCGCCGTCACCGGCGAAGTAGTAGCCCTGGTCGGCGAAGCGGGACCAGTAGGTCTCGCGGAAACGCTCTTCGTCGCCCCAAATGCCGCGCAGCATCCCCGGCCACGGCTTGTCGAGCACCAGGTAACCGCCGCCGCCCTTGCCGACCTCGTTGCCCTGGTCGTCGACGACCTTCGCCGAGATACCCGGCAGCGCCTTCTGCGCGGAGCCCGGCTTCGTGGAGGTGACACCCGGCAGCGGCGAGATCATGATCCCGCCGGTCTCGGTCTGCCACCACGTGTCGACGATCGGCGCGGAGTTCGCGCCGACGTTTTCGCGGTACCAGATCCACGCTTCGGGGTTGATCGGTTCGCCGACGCTGCCGAGCACACGCAGCGAGGAGAGGTCGTACTTCTCCGGGATCTCGTTGCCCCACTTCATGAACGTGCGGATCAACGTGGGCGCGGTGTAGTAGATGGAGACCTTGTGCTGCTGGACGATCTCCCAGTGACGGCCCTCGTGCGGGGTGTTCGGCGTGCCTTCGTAGACGACCTGCGTCGTCCGGTTCGCCAGCGGCCCGTACACGATGTAGGTGTGCCCGGTGATCCAGCCGATGTCGGCGGTGCACCAGTAGACGTCTTCGCCTGCCTTGTGGTCGAAAACGTTGTGGTGCGTGTACGCCGCCTGGGTCAGGTATCCGCCGGAGGTGTGCAGGATGCCCTTCGGCTTACCGGTGGTGCCGGAGGTGTAAAGGATGAAGAGCGGATGCTCGGAGTCGAACGCCTGCGGCGCGTGCTCCGCGGACTGGCTGTCGACCAGTTCGTGCCACCAGAGGTCGCGGCCTTCGGTGATGGGCACCTCGTCGCCGGTACGGCGGACGACGATGATCTTCTCGACCGATTCAGCGCCTTCGAGCGCTTCGTCGACATTGGCCTTCATCGGGGCGGCCTTGCCGCGGCGGTACTGGCCGTCGGTGGTGATGACGACCCTCGCCGCCTGGTCGTCCACCCGGGATCGCAGCGCTGTCGGGGAAAAACCACCGAAGACGACACTGTGCAAAGCGCCGATGCGGGCGCACGCGAGCATCGCGACGATTGCTTCGGGGACCATCGGCATCTGGATGGCGACCCGGTCGCCCGCGGCGAGGCCAAGGGACTCAAGGGCGTTCGCGGCCCGGGAAACCTCGTCCTTCAGCTGTGCGTAGGTGATGTCGCGGTTGTCGCCGGGCTCGCCGACCCAGTGGATGGCGACCTGGTCGCCGTACCCGTCGGCGACGTGGCGGTCGACACAGTTGTAGGCGACGTTCAGCTTCCCGCCCACGAACCACTTCGCGACCGGCGCAGTGGTCCAGTCCAATACCTGCGACCACTTCGTGTCCCAGTGCAATCGCTCGGCCTGCTTGGCCCAGAACGCTTCCCGGTCGGCCTCGGCTTCGGCGTAGAAGTCGGCGGTGGCATTCGCTTGTGCGCTGAAGGTCTCGCTCGGGGGGAAGGTCCTGCTCTCCGTGAGCAAATTGTCCAGTGCCGGCGACTGCTCGGTCATGGTGCGATGCCTCCTGTGATTCGCGTGTCTTCACGCCCGTTGGCACGCTATCGACGTTACGACGCGAAGTAAAAGGTTGCACCGTGGTTGTGCGCGGCTTTCATCCGCTTGAGGCCAAGGCGGTACGGACCGCCGGCCATTCTGGTCCGGTGACGGAGTAGACAACGGTGTCACGGACGGTTCCGTCCGGCCGGACGCGGTGCGCGCGCAGCACGCCTTCCCGTTGCGCGCCCAGACGTTCGATCGCCTTCTGCGACCGCAGGTTGCGGATGTCGGTCTCCCACGCGACGCGGTGTGCGCCGAGGTCGTCGAAAGCGTGGCGTAGCAACAGGAGTTTCGACTCGCGGTTGAGCCCGGTCCGGTGCCAGGGCGTGCCGATCCACGTGTAGCCGAGGGAAAGGGTCTTGTGCCGCGCGCTGATCCCGTAGAACGACGTCGTCCCCGCGACCTCGCCGGTGCGCGTGTCGAGCTGCGCCCAGGCACGGCGGCCGGTGTCGGCGAGGATGTCGTCGACCATCGCTTCGGCCGCGGCGACGTCGCGCGGCTGCCGGAGGCTGAGCCAGGTCCAGATCTCCGGGTCGGCCCCCGCTTCGAACAGGCCCTTCGCGTGGCCGGGGGTCAGCGGTTCGAGGCGGACGCGCTCGCCGGTCAGGGTCGCGTGGTGGTTCCAGTCGTTCACGATGCCGACCGTATGCCCTGGTAATGGCCTTGCTGGAGATCCATTTCCGAAGCATTCGAGAAGGCCACTGAGCCGTTGCCTATGCTCGCGGGAACGATCGAGAAGGCGAGGCAGCATGGCCGAGGAGCGGGAAGAACTCACTTGGGAGTTGTTCGGGACGGCCAGCAGGGAGCTGGCGCAAACCGTCGCCGACGACGGCTTCGAGCCGGACCTGATCCTGTCGATCGCGCGTGGCGGGCTGTTCGTCGCGGGCGCGCTCGGCTACGCGCTGGACGTGAAGAACCTGCATGTGATGAACGTCGAGTTCTACACCGGCGTCGACCAGCGCCTCGACCTGCCGGTGATGCTGCCGCCGGTGCCGAACGTCGTCGACCTGACGAAGAAAAAGGTGCTCGTCGCCGACGACGTCGCGGATACCGGTGCGACGTTGAAGCTGGTCCGCGACTTCTGCGCCGACCACGTCGCCGAGGTGCGCTGCGCGGTCGTCTACGAGAAGCCGCGCTCCGAGGTCAAAGGCGAGTACGTCTGGAAGCATACGGACCGGTGGATCAACTTCCCGTGGTCGGTGCAGGCGCCGGTCGTGCGGCGCGCGGGTCAGGTGCTGGACGCGTGACGGATCCGCTGAAGCCGCTGCTGGACCTCGAAGGCGTCGCGGCGGCCGCGAAAGCGGCGCAGGACGCGGTGTTCGCCGTCCACCGGCTGCCCGCGAACCTGCGTGGCGGCGCGGCGACGGCCGCCGAAGCGTCCGTGCGGTCGGCGCGGGCGTCGGCCGGGATCGAAGGCGCCGCACCCGAACTGCCGGAATCCGGCGAAGTGACCGATCCGGTGCTGACGGGGGCGTTGCGCGTCGCCGAGACGCTGGAGGGCCTGCTCCCGACGTGGCGGCGCGCGCCACTGCAGGCACTGGCGCGGCTGCATCTGCTCGCCGCTTCGGATCTGGTGTCGGATCCCGACGCGCTGGGGCGGCCGCGGTCGTCCGGCGATGTCGGGCGGCGGCTGGAGATGCTGGCGCAACTGGTCACCGGCGCGACGTCGGTCCCCGGTCCGGTGCTGACCGCCGTCGTACACGGGGAACTGTTGGCACTCAAGCCTTTCGGTTCCGCGGACGGCGTCGTCGCGCGGGCGGCGGCGCGGCTTTCGGCGGTGGCGACCGGCCTGGACCCGAAGGCGCTGACGGTCCCCGAGGTCGCGTACTTCCGGCGAGTGCCGAAGTACCTCGAAGCCGCTTCGGCCTTCAGTGCCGGGACTCCCGAGGGCGTCCGGGCCTGGCTGCTCTTCTCGTGCGAAGCCTTCGAAGCCGGTGCCCGGGAGGCGAAGTCGATCTCGGACGCGGCGGGCTGACCTCCGCCCCTCCCGCAATTAGTCCTCTGGTTGCGGTAGTTCGCACCACCAACTACCGCAACTAGAGGACTAATTGCGGGGAGTGTGGTGAGGGGCCATGGGATCTTGAGTAGGTGTAGTGCGTAACCACATGGCTTAAGTGCCGGGAGCGACCTAACGTCGTCGGGCATGAGTGGTGCGTATCACAGCGATCTGGCCGGGAAGTCCGCGCTGGTCACGGGCGCGGCGAGCGGGATCGGGCTGGCCTGCGCCGAAGCGCTCGCCGAAGCCGGGGCCAAGGTCCACCTCGTCGACATCGACGACGCCGTCGAGAAGGCGGCGGCCGAGGTCGACGGCATCGCGCACGTCGCCGACCTCACCGACGCGCGGGCCGTCGAAGCCCTCCCGGCCGAGATCGACATCCTTGTCAACAACGCCGGTTTCCAGCACATCGCGCCGATCCACGAGTTCCCGCCGGAGACGTTCATCCGGCTCCAGTCGCTCATGGTCACCGCACCGTTCCTGTTGATCCGCCGGGTACTTCCCCAGATGTACGAACGCGGCTGGGGCCGTGTCGTCAACATGTCCAGCGTCCACGGTCTCCGCGCGAGCCCGTTCAAATCCGCGTACGTCACCGCGAAGCACGCACTCGAAGGCCTCTCCAAGGTCGCCGCGCTCGAAGGCGCGGAACACGGCGTGACCAGCAACTGCGTCAACCCCGGCTACGTCCGGACCCCGCTGGTCACCGGCCAGCTCCAGGCGCAGGCCGAGGAGCACGGCCTCGAACGCGACGCCGTCATCGAGCAAGTCCTGCTGCGCCGCTCGGCGATCAAACGGCTCATCGAACCCGAAGACGTCGCCGCGTGCGTCCTCTGGCTGTGCGGTCACCACGCCGACCATGTCACCGGCACCTCGATTCCCCTCGACGGCGGCTGGACCGCCGCGTGAACTCCCACCAAGGAAAGGACGTCCCGGTGACCACGCAGAACCGCGGCTCGATCGCGAAGGTCGTCAGCGCCAGTCTCATCGGAACGACGATCGAGTGGTACGACTTCTTCCTCTACACCTCCGCCGCGGCGCTGGTGTTCGGCAAATTGTTCTTTCCCACCAACGATCCGCTGACCGGCACGCTGCTCGCGTTCCTCACCTACGCCGTCGGTTTCCTCGCGCGGCCGATCGGCGGGCTGGTGTTCGGCCACTTCGGTGACCGCGTCGGCCGCAAGAAGCTGCTGGTGCTGAGCCTGCTGCTGATGGGTGGTTCGACCTGCGCGATGGGTGTCCTCCCGACGTACGCCAGTGTCGGTGTCCTGGCGCCGATCCTGCTCACACTCCTGCGGCTGGTGCAGGGTTTCGCCCTCGGCGGTGAATGGGGTGGCGCGGTGCTGATCGTCTCCGAGCACGGTGACGACAAGCGCCGCGGGTTCTGGGCGTCGTGGCCACAATGCGGCGCGCCGGGCGGGAACCTGCTGGCGACGGCGGTTTTGACGATCCTCGCGGCGACACAGACGGACGAGGCGTTCCTCAGCTGGGGCTGGCGGATCCCGTTCCTGCTCTCCGGGGTGCTCGTGATCATCGGCCTGTGGATCCGCCTCGCGGTCAGCGAATCGCCGGTGTTCCTCGCCGCGCGGGCGAACAGCGAGCCCGAACACGCGCCGGTCGTCGAGGTGTTCAAGAAGAGCTGGCGCGCGGTGCTGATCACGATCGGCTCGCGGATGGCGGAAAACGTTTCGTACTACGTGATCACCGCGTTCATCCTCGTCTACGTCACGACCGGGTTGAGCCTGCCGAAATCGGTGGGACTCAACGCGGTGCTCATCGGCTCGGCCGTGCACTTCGTGACGATTCCCTTGTGGGGCATCCTTTCCGACCGTATCGGACGACGCCCGGTGTACCTCTTCGGCGCGATCGGCATGGCGGCGTGGAGTTTCGCGTTCTTCGCGATGCTCGACACGAAGAACCCGGGTGTCATCATTCTCGCGGCGACCGTCGGGCTGATCCTGCACGGCGCGATGTATGGCCCGCAGGCCGCGTTCTTCTCCGAACAGTTCCCGACGCGGATCCGCTACACCGGCCTTTCGGTCGGCGGGCAGCTGTCGTCGATCGCGGCAGGCGCGGTGGCGCCGCTCATCGCGGTCGCGTTGTTCAAGAAGTTCGGCAGCACGATCCCGGTCTCGCTCTACGTCGTCGCGATGTGCGCGCTGACCGTGATCGCGTTGCTCGTCGCCCGCGAGACCAAGGGTGAGTCCCTCCACGCGGAAGTTCTCACGGAGCGCGCTCACGTGTCAGCATGACCGCTGTGGACAGTTCCGCGCAGTTGCGCCGGCTGCTCGAACTGCTCGCCTCCGGGGCGGGCAGCGAGCAGCTGGCGCACGTCCCGGTCGATCCGAAGGCGACCGAGCTGGCGCTGCGGATCCGGGACACGGTCGCCGAGCACCGGCGGCGCGAGGCGGAGCTGGCCGCGTTGTTCGACACGGCCAGCGACCTCGCCCGGCTCGACGATCCGGACGCCGTCCTGCGCTCGATCGTGCGGCGGGCGCGGGCACTGCTCGGCGTGGACGTCTCGTATCTCAGTCTCAACGACGAAACCGAGGGCAACACCTACATCCGGGTGACCGATGGTTCGGTTTCGGCCTTGTTCCAGGACATCGCGCTGGGGATGGGTGACGGGCTCGGTGGGCTGGTCGCGCAGACGGCGCGGCCGTACGCGACGTCGGACTACTTCAACGACAAGCGGTTCCACCACACGTCGTCGATCGACACCGGTGTGCTTGACGAGGGGCTGACCGCGATCCTCGGGGTGCCGCTGGCGATCGGCAGCAAGGTCATCGGTGTCCTGTTCGCCTCGGACCGGACCGCACGGGAGTTCTCGCCCGAAGAGGTCGCGCTGCTGTCCTCGCTGGCCGACCACGCGGCGATCGCGCTGGACAACGCGCATTTGCTCGATGAGACGCGGCGCGCGGTCGCCAAGTTGAACGCCGCCAACGCGACGATCAGCGCGCACAACGACGCGATGCGCCGTGCGGGGGACGCGCACGACCGGCTGATGGATCTCGTGCTGCGTGGTGGTGATCTGGCCGAGGTCGCCGCCGCGGTCGCGGGGGTGCTCGGCGGCGGCATCGCCGTCTACGACGCGGACGGCGTTGTCCTGGCCTCGACGGCCGGGGAGCCGCGCCTCTCGCGGACCGCCGTCTCGGCGTCGCGGGCCAGCGGCCGCGCGGTGTCCACCGAGGACGGCTGGGTCTGCGCTGTCCAGGCCGGGCAGGAGTTCCTTGGCAGTCTGGTGCTGGGTGGCGGGCCGCCGCTCGGCGAGGCGGACCGGCGGCTGTTCGAACGGGCGGGCGTGGTCACCGCGGTCTTGCTGATGCAGCGGCGATCCGTCGCGCGAGCCGAAGACGAGGTGCGTGGGGAACTGCTGTCGGATCTGCTCACCGCGCCGGGTCGCAATCCCGCCGCCTTGATGGCGCGAGGTCGTCGACTGGGGGTAGATTTGTCGACACCGCATGCTGTTCTGATCGCGCATTCCGGCGACGTCTCACGGCGACGGCTGGCCGCGGCCGCCGCCCGCCGCGCCGATCTGGTCGGTGTCCACGCCGACGAAGTCGTCCTGCTGGTCCGGGGAGACGATCCCGGTGCGCTGGCGCGGTCCGTCGCCGCGGAACTCGCGTCCACAATGGACTGTGTGGTCACGGTCGGTGCGGCGGGCCCCGCCGCTTCCCCGCGAGCACTCGCCGAGGCGCACGCCGAAGCCGCGCGCTGCGTCACGTCCCTGCTGGCACTCGGCCGGGCGGGGGAAGGCGCGAGCCTGGCCGACCTCGGGTTCGTCGGCCTGCTTTTGGGTGAGCACGCCGATCTGGCCGCGTATGTGACGGCCACGATCGGGCCGGTGCTCGGCTACGACGAGCGGCGCGGCACGGATCTGATCGGCACCTTGCGGGCGTATTTCTCCTGTGGCGGCAATTTGACGCGTGCGAAGGACCTGCTTCACGTGCACGTCAACACCGTCGTGCAGCGGCTGGACCGCATCGCTTCACTGCTCGGCGAGGAGTGGCAAACACCCGAGCGCGCGCTGGAACTTCAGCTCGCGCTCAGGCTGCACCGGCTCACCGATGACCGAAGCGGATGACCACGGAGAAGTCAGCCGGGAACGCCTTTGGGGACGGGAAAACCGGTCGATGTCAGACCGGCCCAGTCGGCTTGGAACGTGTGCCCGGTGGCGAGTGTGCCGGTGGTGGTCAGATCGTCCAAACAGGACATTTGTTGCTTCGCGGCCCCAGGGGCGCGCACCGACGCGCATCCGCTCGCCGCCACTGTGGTGGTCGTCCACGTGGGAACCCGGCGGCGCTTTCGGCCGGTGGGGCGATGACTTCGGTGCGCGGCGGCGAAGTGGCGGCTAGGGCGTGTCTGCTAATTGCGGACGCGGTGGTGGATGACCAGGCATGCCAGGAGAACTCCGCCGAGGTAAGTGGTGGCGTACTTGTCGTAGC
>NZ_JBFBBY010000255.1:0-8286 GCF_040682875.1 Amycolatopsis sp. NPDC051071
GAACAAGCCGAAAGTCGTTTCGCCGCAAGCGAAGCCGCTCGGCTCTGGGAGGCCGCGCTCACCGCATACGACCGGTCCGTCGTTCTAACGACCCAAAACACTCACGACCCAGCCCACCACCGACCCGGCGAAGCAGGCTTCGGATCGGCGACCCCGTAAATGTGTTGCGCGCGGAGCCTCCTGTTCGCATTCTTCAGCACATGACTTCGACCATCACCTTCCTGCCGACGCCCTCCGTCTCCCGACGGGTGCGGGTGCAGCAGCAGGCCGGGACCGGTCGGAGGCCGACACCAGTCCGACCGTGAGCGCCGCGCTCGTCGCGGGCCTGCTCGCCGGGTATGGCATCGCCATCCCGGTGGGCGCGGTCGCGACTTATCTGGTGGTGCTGACGGCTCGGACCGGGCTCAGGATCGGCGCGTACGCCGCACTGGGCGTCGCCACCGCGGACGGTCTCTACGCCTTGGTCGCGGTACTCGGCGGCAGCAAGCTCGTCCCGGTCATCCAGCCGATCGCCGTCCCGCTGCGCTGGGTCTCGGTGGTGGTGTTGCTCGGTCTGGCCCTCCACATCGGAATCACCGGGGTCCGGAACTTCCGCGATTCCGCGAAGGCCGAAGTGACGCAGCCAGTGGCGATCGGGCCGCTGAAGGCTTACGTGAGCCTGCTCGGGATCACGCTGCTGAACCCGACCACGGTCGTCTATTTCGCGGCACTCGTCCTCGGCAGCGAGGACATGGCCTCGTCGACCGGAGCGGAACTCGTGGTCTTCGTGATCGCGGCGTTCGTGGCCTCGGCGAGCTGGCAACTGCTTCTCGCGGGCGGCGGCGCCGTCCTGGGCAAGGCGCTCACCGGGCGCCGTGGGCGGCTGGTCACGGCACTCGCGTCCAGCGCGCTCATCACAGTGCTCGGTGTCCGCCTACTCTGGTGATCCGGATTTTCTCGAGACGGCGCGGGCGGGCGGCTGGTCGAACCCGAGCCGCACGCGCGCTGCTATCGCCAGCTGGACACCACGGTGACGTCGGTCAACAGCGCCCGCAAAGTCGTGCGGCTGCCGGGAAAACCCGGCGGATCGACGACGACAGCGTCGCGAGTAAGTCGCGGCTTGGGAACTTCGGGACGTCGACGCGATGATCGCCGAAGCCGTGTCGCTCCCGATCCGGTTCGGGCCGCCCGGAAAGATTTCCGATTGAGGACCGTCGTTGTCCGCATGGGTTGCGAGGCTGCCCCCATGACCGAAACCACGGAACGCCCCGCCACTCTCCACTCCTACCTCGCCTACCGCGACGCACCGAAGGCGCTCCGGTGGCTCGAAAGCGCCTTCGGGTTCGAGACCCTCACGGAGTACGCCGGCGAAAAGGGACTGATCCTGCATTCCGAGCTACGCCTCGGCAGCGTCGGAATCGTCGTGTTCAGCGCCGAGGAGGACTACGACCGCCCGGCTCGCAAGGGCGAAACCGTCGGCCACGGGCTCTACGTCAGCCTTCCGACGCAGGAAGCCGTGGACGCCGTTTTCGCCTCCGCCATCGAGGCCGGCGCAACGCTGGTCTGGGAACCCGCGAGCACGGAGTGGGGAAACTACCGCTGCCGCGTCGACGATCTCGAAGGCTATGAATGGACCTTCGGCACACACGTTCCCGGTGTGCCGAAGGTCGTCTAGAGCAGGCGGGCGAACCATTCGCGGGCCCGGCGGAGCAGGTCCAGCTGGTGATCGCGCCCGCGGAACGAATGCCCTTCCCCGGGATACACGACGAGGTCGTGCTCGACGCCGAAGTGGCGTAGCGCGCGGTGGAAGAATTCCGCCTGGGACAACGGGACGTTGGTGTCTTCCGCGCCGTGCACGATCAGCACGGGGGTCTCGATCTTCGACGCGTAGGAGATCGGGCTGAGCTGATCATGCCGGTGCGGGCCTGTCCCTTCCCAGCCGATACTCCCGCCATGCGCGGCTTCCATCAGTGGACCGAGTTCACCGGTCGCGGCGAGCATCCCCCAGTCGCAGATCCCGGCAACCATCAGCGCCGCCTTGAACCGTCGGGTCTGCCCGACGGCCCACGCCGTCATGTATCCGCCGTGACTCCCGCCCACGATCCCGAGCCGCTCCGGATCGGCCACTCCTTCGGCGATGAGAAGATCGATCCCGGTCTCGATATCGCTCCATTCCTCCAGGCCTACCCGTCCCGCGACGGAAGCGGCGAATTCATGCCCATGGCCTTGTCCCCCACGGGGATTCGGCAGGAAGACGGCGTGCCCTGCCAGGGCGAGCCACTGCGCGGACGGGAACCAGCCGAGCATGAAGCGGTCCGCGTGCCGGTCGTACGGTCCGCCGTGAACCCGCGTGACCAGCGAGAAAGGCCCGTCGGCCCGGGTCTTTCCCGGCGGCAGGACGAGCAGGCCGTCCAGGCTGAGACCGTCGGAAGCCTTGTAGGACAACCGTTCCTGCGAGCCCCACGAAATACCGGCGAACTCCGGAGCCGTGTCGCTGACTCGCGTCAACGCTTCGCCCAAAGGTCCACAGTGGACATCTTTCGGCCGGTGCGTGGTGCTCAGCACGGTGACCACGATCTCGCCGTTCGTGGCCAGCGCGTCGGCTTGCCCGCGCCAGAACGACACTTCGCCGGACCCGAGCCGATGGAGAGCCGTATCGAGCCCGTCGGCGACGAGCACCAGCGGTGCACCGGAATCGACCTGCGCGAGCTTGACCGGGCAGGTCGATTCCTCGGTCAGGTTCCGCTGTTCCCCGGTTTCCACGGAAACATCGAAGACCGCCAAGCCACCCACCAGTTCCGGAGTCCCGAGATACGCGATATGCCAGCCGTCCTCGTCCCGCCACCAAACGGGGCCGGCGGCTTCGACCGCGACCTGACCGAGGTCACGCCGCTCACCGGTTTCCAGGTCCAGCACGGAAAGGCGGGGTTCGAGACCACCGGGATCGACTTCGGGCGTCGGCCAGGTGACGACGGCGAGAGCCCCGTCGTCCGGTCGGCGGGCGACGTCGGCGACGTGGTCTTCGATCAGCGTCCTGATCTCCCCGGTCCGCGGATCGAAACTCCGCAACCGTGCCGGGCGAAGGCTCTCACTCCAGACCCAGACGGCCGGTGCGGGCGTTTCGTCCTCGGCGATGAACACGATCCGGTCGCGCAGTGGCAGAAACGCGGTGATCTCGCTTCCCCAGGGAATCGGCTCACCGTCCGCGTGAAGCCGCCCGTCCCGGAGGAAAGAGAGCTTCGAGTCCGGCGACCAGCGAGGCGAGGAGCCTTCGGTCAGTTTCCGGGGCTTCTCGCTGCCGTCCACGGCGGCGAGCCAGATCTCGGGGACGCCTTTCGCGATGGTCGAGACCTGGTAAGCGACCCACTTCCCGTCGGGGGAAAGCGCGGGTTCCGACGGGACATGACTGTCGACGATCAGCTCAGCGGTCAGCATGTCCCCATACTGTCGGAAAAGCTACGCCGACAACGCCTTGCCGAGATCGTCGAGCCAGCAGCCTGTTCCGTGCTCGCGCCAGCTCGGTTCCTCGTGCCCGTCGAGGAAGGTGCCCTGTTCGATCAACGTCAGCCGGGTGCCATCGGCCTCGGCTTCGAACAGGACCGTCGTGACGGACACGGTCGCCAAGACGTCGTTCGCGGAGAGCGTCGACGCGTAGACGATCCGCTCGTTTTCGGCGATGTCCTCGTAGTTCGACGCGAAGGCCATCCGCTTCCCGTCGTCGGACGGGCCGGTGGTGACTTCACGGCCACCGACGCGGAAGTCCAGGGAATGACCGCCGCCGGTCACGGTGAACCAGCCCGCCTTCGCGGCAGGATCGGCCCAAGCCGCGAAGACGCGCTCCGGCGGCACGGGGTAGACGCGTTCGAGGGTGAAGGTGGCGTGTTTGACGGTCATGATCGTTTCCCTTCGTCGAAGTTCAGAAAGTCACCCAACCGGTCGAGCCGGTGTTCCCAGCCGGTGCGCTGCCCGCCGAGCCAGTCCTCGGCGAGCCGCAGCCCGTCCGGTTCGAGGTGGCAGGTGCGGACGCGGCCCGCCTTCTCCGACCGGACCAGCCCGCACGCCTCCAGCACCTGGAGGTGCTGCATCACCGCGGGCAGCGACATCGACAACGGCTGCGCGAGCTCCCCGACCGAAGCCGGTCCCCGCGTGAGCCGCTCGATCATTTCGCGGCGGGTCCCGTCGGACAGGGCCTTGAACACCTGGTCCATCCGTTGGTTAGGCACATGCTTAACTATGGATCCACGCCGACCGTTAGTCAAGTAGTTGCTTAACTTTCTAGCCCTCCGCGGTCATGCCCTCGACGAGCAGCCACTGGGACGCGAGGTACGACGTGAGCACGAAGGTCTCAAGGTTGGCCCGCACGCGCTCACTGGTGACGAAGTCGCGGCGGATCAGGATCGCCAGGTCCGACGCGGAGAACAGCAGCGCGCCGGCGGCGATCCAGGTCCGGCGGTCGCCCGAGGGAACGACCATGCCACCCGACACGCGAGCCTTCGGCGCCAACACGGGGTCTGCCGCAAGGGTCGACGTCGTACTCAGCAGACCTCCGTAGACCGAAAGCACCGAGGACACCGGAGACGGCTTCGGGAGCGTCATCGCGATGGCGGCCGCGGCCCACGCCCCGAGCCGGGGCGGCGCGGTCGCGGCACGCGGACGTGCGCCGCGGCGCCACAGGAATACGGAGTACAACACCTGCGTCACGCCGAACGACGTCGCGCCTTTGATCAGTTCGCGGTCCTCGTGCGACCTGCCCATGAAGTGGTCGCCCGCGCCAGCCGCGATCAAACCGGCGACGAGCAGGCCCTTCTCCCCTGGCGAAAGCGTTTGCGCGCGGGTGACGCGAGCGGCGAGCACCGGCACCGCGGCCGGTTTGGTCACCAGCCGCAACCGCCGGTTCCCGGTCCTGGCGGAGTACACCGTGCCGATCGCCGCGGCGCCGAACAGGACCCGCTCGGCGAACTTGAGGACCTTCGCTGTCGTCACTGACCACCTCCGGAACTTATTTCCGGGTAAGTTACCAGCCAGTCAGCTCACGGAACGTCTTCTAGACGGCCTCGCGGAAGGTGTTCCGGTACGCACTCGGTGAAACCCCCAGCGCGGCCTGCAGATGCTGGCGCAGTGAAGCGGCGGTGCCGAATCCCGCCTCGGTCGCGACCTTGTCCACCGGCAGGTCGGTCTCTTCGAGCAGTTGCCTTGCCCGTTCGATCCGCTGCTGGGTCAGCCATTGCAGTGCCGAAGTCCCGACTTCGTCGCGGAACCGCCGGGTGAACGTCCGCGTGCTCATCGCCTCCCGTGCGGCGAGTTCGCGCAGTGTGAGCGGCCGATCGAGGTTCTCCAACGCCCAGGCCCGCGCCGCCGCGGTCGACGAGGACTGCGGTTCCGGCACGGGACGCCGGATGAACTGCGCCTGCCCGCCCTCCCGATGGGGCGAAACGACCGTCCCGCGCGCGACCTCGTTCGCGATCGCGGCACCATGGTCGCGGCGGATCATGTGCAGGCAGAGGTCGATACCGGACGCGACACCCGCCGAGGTCAGCACGTTCCCGTCGTCGGTGTAAAGCACGCCTGCGTCGAGGTCGACCTTCGGGAACTTCGCCTGGAAATCCAGCGCCGAGCGCCAATGCGTGGTCGCCTTCCGGCCGTCGAGCAGGCCGGCGGCGGCGAGCACGAAGGCACCCGTGCAGATCGACGCGATCCGCGCCTCCGGCCGGATGAGGTCCAGCGCCCGCGCGAGTGATTCGGTGAGGTCGTGCCCGGAGGGCTCGTACTCGGTGGACGACGCCGGGATGACCACCGTGTCCGCCTCGGCCAGCACCTCCGGCCCGTGTGTGACCGTGACGGCGACGTCGGCGTCGGTCCGGATCTGCCCCGGTTCCGTCGCACAGGTGACAACCTCGTAGAGCGGCTCACCGTCCGGCGATTTGGCCGTACCGAACAGCCTGGTCACGATGCCCAGCTCCATCACCAGCATTCCGTGGCGGACCAGCACGGCGACCCGATGCCTGCCTGGATACGCGAAAACGGCCATGGCTCGATTCTTGCACATCTTGGCTATCGGGCCACTCGATTCCGCGAACGTTCCGAGAGACCTTGGAGACATGAACGTGTTGTGGATCTTCGCCCATCCGGAACCCCGCTCCTTCAGCGGAGCGTTGCGCGACGACGGGTTGCGCACGCTCCGCGAACAGGGCGCGAACGTCCGCGAATCCGATCTGTACGCGATGAAGTGGAACCCCCTCGTCGACGCCGACGACTTCGGCTCCGCGGCAGGCAGCGACCGGCTGATCGTCGGCGCGACGTCGAAAAAGGCCTTCACCTCGGGCGAACTGAGTGACGACATCCTCGCCGAGCAAGAAAAACTGGCCTGGGCGGATGCGGTGATCCTCCAGTTCCCGTTGTGGTGGGCCGGAATGCCCGCGATCCTCAAGGGCTGGTTCGATCGCGTCTTCGTCAAGGGTTTCGCTTACGGCATCCAGCGTCCCGACGGCCGCACCCTGCGTTACGGCGAAGGCATGCTGGCAGGCAAGCGTGCGATGGTCGTGCTGACCGCGGGTGCCCCGGAACGCACGCTCGGACCGCGCGGAGTGAACGGTGAGATCAACGATCTGCTGTTCCCGCTTCAGCACGGAACCCTGTGGTACGCGGGAATGTCCGTACTCCCGCCGCTGACCGTCTGCGGTGCCGACCGGGTTTCCCCCGAGGAGTACGGCATCGCGGCCGAAGCACTGCGCGAGAGACTGCGGACCCTGTCCACCAGCGACCCGATCCCGTTCCGCCGTCAGAACTTCGGCGACTACGACGAGCACCTCGTCCTGCGTGACGGCCTCGCGTCCGGCCTGAGCGGAATCGGCGTTCACACGGCCTGAGCGGTCAGGCGCGCACGAGATCGGCACCGGCGAAGAAGGTCTCGGCCGCCTTGAGCGCACCCTCGTCGAGCAGGACGTCGCCAGGGCGGCTCCCGTTGCCGACCAACTGCCCACCCCAGTGCATTCCGAGATATCCGGCGGTTTTACGCAGGGTTCCGATCAGCGGTTCCGCCTGCTCCGGCTGCTCGGCGAGCGCGCTCACGCCCCACAAGGTCTTACCGCGCATCTGCTCCTTGAAGCGGAGTTCCGGCTGATCCAGCCAGCCGGCCCAGTGGTCGAAGTACAGCTTCACCGACGCCGACACGCTGTACCAGTACACCGGCGACGCGATCACCAGATCCGTGGCGGCGTCGGTCGCGTCGAACAGCAACCGCTCGTTTCCGGCTGGCGGGACGAACTCCACGCCGTCGTGTTTCCGGTCGGCGAACGGCGCCAGCGGCACCTCGGACGTCCGGATCCATCGTTGCCTGACGCCGCGAGGAAGCTCCTTCGCCGCCCGCCTCGCCAGCATCTCCGTGTTGCCGCCCGCGCGGGCGCTTCCGAGCAGGAACAGAAAGCTTCGATCGTCGGCCATCGCAGTCCTCCGAAGTGGTTTCAAAGTACATGTATGTACAAGCAGAGGCTGTCACTGCATGTAAACTACTGTCAAGGGACAGCTAGGGAGGTCGCCATGACCGCCGACGATCTGGCGTGGGGCCGCGTCATCACGTTGCACGGGCGCATCGAGCAGGAGCTCACGAAGGCATTGCAACGCAAGCACGGACTCGGCCTGTCCGAGTACCGCGCACTCGGCAAACTGGCCGCGACCGAGAAAGGCGTCCTGCGCATGCAGGAGCTCGCCGAGGCGATCGGGCTCAACCAGAGTTCCGTGAGCCGGATGGTCGTCCGCCTCGAAGAGGCCGGCCTGACGGACCGTGACCCGTGCGAAAACGACCGCCGCGGCGTGTACTCGTGCATCACGAAGGAAGGCCGGGAACGGCACGCCGAAACCGAGCCCACCTATCAAGCGGTACTGGCGGCCGCCCTCGACAAGGCCTACGCCGACCCCGAACTCGCGAGCGCGGTGGCAGCCCTTCGGGGCGTCTAGCAGGTCGTGAGTGATTTGGGTCGTTAGAACGCAATGCCACTTAGCTTAAGTTGATCAACCTCTTGACCTGCGGTTTCTTATGGGCGACAGTCGGTCAGGGTCTCGTGATCGCCCCGCCTTAGAGTGTTTGCCCTGGTCAGACGGCCGACGTCTTGGAATTGGTTTTCAAATTCAATATAAGCTAAGCGGCATTGCGTTAGAACGACCCAAATCACTCACGAGACCCTGCCCGCTCGGTACCGGCGCCCCGATGCTCGCGTGCAGTACATGAAGGCCCCCTTCCTGTACCTAGGCGCAAGGAAGGGGGCCTTCATGTACTGGGGAAGGTGTGAAGGTCGAGTTTCTTCGGCTGAG
>NZ_JBFBBY010000256.1:0-8172 GCF_040682875.1 Amycolatopsis sp. NPDC051071
CGCGTGCTTCAAGGCGTAACTTGCGTGCTTGAAGGCGTAACTCGCGTGCTTGAAGGCGTAACTCGCGTGTGCGAAGTTCAAGCACGCGAGTTACGCCTTCAAGCACGCATGTGCGAAGTTCAAGCACGCGTGTTACGGCCAACGGCCGGTCGCCGTGCTAGGCCCAAGCGGGGAAGAGCCGCCAAAGCGCCAAGGCCGCGAGCGCGCCGAGGGTGAGCAGCACCGGTCCGGTGATGACATAGGTGGAAACCGGACGCCACCGGCGATAAAGGAAGGTCGCACCCGCCGCGGCCACCACGAATCCACCGAAGGCCAGCACCAGCCCTGCCCACGCGTCGCCGTCACCGGTCCGGCCGTCCTGAGCGTCCGCCTTGCCGTTCTGCGGGGACGGTTTGAACGGCCTGCCCTCCAGGACGGCGGTCACCACGGTCGCCTCTTCCGAGGCAAGCGGCCACCACGACGCCGAGGTCACCAGGGTCAGCCGGTCGTTTTCGGTCTTGCCGTAGTCGGCCCCCTCGTCGAGGGGACGGGTGGCCGTGCCGGTCACCCGATAGACGGACTTGCCCTGCGTCGTCGCGACGACGATCTCGTCACCCTGCCCCAAGGTGCTGAGTGTGCCGAACGGACCGCCGAAACCGGCGTTGCGACCGGCGATCACGGCGTTACCCGGCTGCCCCGGCCCGGCCGTCCCCGGCACGTGGCCGGGCCCGGAAGCGGTCTCGCCGCTCGACGCTCCCTCGATGACGACCTGCCGCACTTTCAGCGCGGGGATCTCCAGGACGGCCACCGGCTTGCCGAACTCGACCGGTTTGGCTGGCGGCGTGGCGCCGAACAGGCTCTGGCTCGCACCCAGCGCCACGTCGATCTCGCCCCGGATCTCGGTCAGCGCCTTCCGCTGATCACCCGACTGGAGCATCGGGCCCAGCGCGTAGACGACCAGTGCCAGCGCCACCAGGGTGGTGACCAGCCACGCGAACACGACGGCCCCGATCCAGCCGGGACCGAACCGCAGGAACTGCCGTTCTTCGACGTCAGTGGTCACGCCACGCCGCCAGAGGGCTTGCGGCGCAGCAGACCCAGCAATGCGGCCAGCGCACTGGTCAGCCACGGCGGCACCGGCCTGCCCGCCGCGACGTACGCCGTCGCGGACGGGAGCGTCGCCAGGATCACCAAGGCCACCAACGGAATGAGGGCGCCCAGCGCCCCGGCCCCGGCGAACTTCGGGATGTCGATCGACTCGGCGAGAATCTTCGCCGCCGCCACGCTTTCCGGGGTCGGCGCGACCGCGGGGGCGGGTCCGGCAGCGGCGGGCGTACCGGCGGACGAGCCCGGTCCCCCGGACGGGCTGTTCAGCACCGGGTTGGCCGCCGGGATGACGCCGTTCGCTCCCGGCGGCGGCGGGTTCTTCGCCTCTTCCTTTTCCTGGCAGGCCTTCTCGACCGTGCCGGTGCCGATCTTGGTCACCCGCTCGGCGGCGGTGGCGGCCAGCGCCGGGCTCAACCGGGCCATCCCCGGCGGCAGAAGTGCCTGCCCGAAGCCTGCCGCGAGTCCGGCGAACGACTTCAGGGCCGCTTGCTTCTCCGTCATCGGCTTGCAGGTCGCGTCAATCAACGGGTTGAGCGGTACGGCCATGTACTCGACGAAGGTGAGCGGGTACGCGCCGTCCTTGGACACGGTGCCAGCCTCGGCCGTCCCGTCAGGACCGACCTTCATCGAATCGGCGGCCAGCTGCAGGCTCTGCTCGGTCGGCGCGACGAAATTCCCCTTGCCGTCCGGCAGCGCCACCGGCGTCCAGCGGTTGATCGTCGCCGTCGCGAGGTCGGTGATCACCCAGTTCATACAGCCGCCTGCGCAATCACCACCCCTTCCGGCGACGGCGTTGTCGACGGTCTTGCGCACCGACAGCTGACCGGTCTTCGCGTCGACGTTGTGCACCTGCAGCTTGCCGGGGTCGAGCAGGCTCAGATCCGGGATCACCCCGGGTGATTTCCCGTCCAGGTCACCGAAGTAGTCGGCACCCAGCGCCGGGAAGACCCAGGACTCCGGCGCCTTCCCGGCGAGGAGCTTGCTCAAGGTGAACGGGATCGTCCCCGGTCCCGATTCCCCGGTCACCCCGAAGAAGTCGGGGCTTCCGCCGTAACCGGCACGGCGGTTCACCGCGATCACCCCGTCGGGCTGGCCGTCCTTGACCGCCGCGAGCGCCGGATTGCGGTCGACCAGCGGGGAACCGTTCCGGAAGATGCCGCCTCGACCGGCGGTGTCGGGGTTCTGCCCGCCCTTGGTGAACATCTTCGCCAGCTCGTCGGCGGTGAACGACATCGTGCTGGTCAGCTTCGAGCTGAGGGGATTCCCTTCGTCGTCGACGTCGGTCGGGGACCAGCCGACCGCGGCGATCACCGCCGCGTTGACCCCGACGGGGACGTATTCCCTGGACCGCACGGTCTGCGCGGCGAGTGCGTTCCCGCTGCCGGTGATCATGAGATCGGAGGTGCCCTTGTCGAACGCGGTCAGCCCGGTGTCCTCGGTCTCGCTCACGATGTTGGCAGGCTGCTCGGCCTGGGTGGGAGCACACAGCGCCTGGTTCCAGGCGACCGCGGCCCGCCCGAGCCGCTCCGGCATGCTGGCGCTGAGCGTATGCCCGCCGATCCCCTTGCAGCCCTTGACCCCGATCCCCGGCAGGTACGGGGTGAACTTGATCGAGTCGTCGACCCAGGTCACCGTCTTGCCGGTGGCGTCCTGCGCGGTGATCTGGATCGCGACGGTGCAGGGATTGTTTTCGTCGCAGGTGTAGGAGAACTGCCGCCGGGTCTGGGCACCGGTCACCGGATCGACGACCGCGGGATTGTCCGCCCACGGCACCTTGGGGAATTTGTCGCCGGGTTTCACCGCTTTTTCGTAGTTCGTGTACTGCGGATCCCACGGCACGAAATGCGGCCGTGAGGTACCGCGCGGGATCGTCGTGTCGAAGACGACGTCGCCGGTCGTACTGCTCCGCACCCTTTCCATCGACTGCATACCCGCGTTCTTCCCGATGAATTCGTCACCGAATTCGTCCTGGCAGTAGGCCACCACTCTGGTGAGGAGTGTGTGGTCCGGCGTCCACGGCGCCACGAACACCTTTTTCATCAGATTGTCCGGCACTTCTTTCGGGCAGACGACGAGCTTCGCCTTCGCCCCTTTGGACAAACCGGAAAGCGTGATCCGCAGCGGGTCGCCGTTCTGCACGGCCGAGAGATCGGAGGGCTCGGTCTTGAGGGTGTACGGCGGATTGGCGGGTGTCTGCGCTTGCGCGGCGGGAACGGACACTCCCGCGACCGCCAGTATCCCGCAGACCAGCACGATCCGAAACCGACCACTTAGGCGGACCAGGAACACGGACGACTCCCCAGGTTTCACGGGCATGCGGCGGACAGCGCGGCACCCAGCCGGGCCGCACCGGAACCAACGTCCCCGAGTCCTCCGTTCGGGGTCAACCGGATCGGACCGTCTGCCCGTACTGATTCACATACGCCCCGTCGGGCGTTCTCCGCGCGGACACCTTTCCCCGGCGCGGGCACCACATACTGGCCGCATCGAGGGGTGACGTGGTGTGCCCTGAACTCCTTTACCTGCCAACACGAAGGAAGGCCGCTCGTGACCATCGCGCCACCCCGGCCCGATCCGTCCCCACCGGGAACACCGGTGCGGCGCGCGATCACCGAAGTCCTCTCGCGGGCCGACCGTGCGTTCCGCCGGGTCACCACCGGTGCCGGGCTGACCATGCTGGCGATCCTCGTGGTCATCGGCTTCTTCCTCGTCTACCGGTCCGGTCCCGCCTTCGACGTCAGCGGCTTCGGTTTTTTCGCCACCATCCGGTTCGACCCGGCGGCCGGTGTCCTCGGGGTACTCGGCCTGCTCTACGGCACCATCGTGGTGGCGTTGATCGCGGTTCTGATCGCGGTCCCGCTGAGCATCCTCGCCGCGCTGTTCATCACCGAGTACTCCAGTGGCAAGATCCGCGGCTTCCTCACCGGCCTCGTCGATCTGCTCGCCGCGATCCCGAGCCTGCTGTACGGCCTGTGGGGGTTTGCCTTCCTCGGACCGCAGATCGTGCCGGTTTCGTTGTGGCTCACGGAAAACCTCGGCTGGTTTCCCTTGTTCCCGGCCAAGGAGAACGCGCTGTACATCCAGTCGATGTTCATCGCGGGCCTGGTGGTCTCGCTGATGGTCCTCCCGATCACGACGTCGGTGATCCGCGAGGTGTTCGCACAGACGCCGCCCGGTGAAAAGGAAGCGGCACTCGCACTGGGCAGCACGCGCTGGGGCATGGTCAAAACCGTCATGCTGCCCTTCGGCCGGGGCGGCATCATCGGCGGTTCGATGCTCGGCCTCGGCCGAGCGCTCGGTGAGACGATCGCCGTTTCCCTTCTGCTGCCCCAGGTTCCGGAGATCACGAACCACGTCCTGCAATTCGGCGGCGCGACCATCTCCGGTTTCATCGCCAACAACTCCGGCGCGTCCGGGCTGGCGCTGTCCGGGCTGATGGCCGCGGGCCTGGTGCTGTTCGTCTTCACCCTGGCGACGAACTTCACCGCGTCGGTGATCATCTCCAAGAGCCGGTCCGGCGCGGGGGTGGACGCGTGAGGGCGACCTTGACTCCCCCGGTCACCCCGGCGCCGCGCGAACTCGTCAAACGCCGTCCGTCGGAAACCACCCGGCAGGACAGGCTCGCGGCACTCGGCTGCGCCGTGTCGGCGACCCTGCTCACCTGGTTCGTCCTGCATTTGCTGCTGGACTCTCCCGGCTGGCTGGCCGACCTGGTCGTCACGTACCTGCTCTACCTGACGATGCTCTACCTGGTCACCCGGGACAGGCTGGGCAGGCTCGCCGCGTCCGACCGGCTCGTGTCCACCGTCGTCGTCACCGGGGCGCTCGTCCTGCTCGCCCCGCTGCTGTCCCTGCTGATCTACATCGTCGCCGAGGGCGCGCCGTATCTGCGTTTCGCCTTCTTCACCCACGACATGTCCACCGTCGCGCCGACCGATCCGGTCACCGGCACCGGTGGTCTGCACGCTGTCGTCGGTACCCTGCAGCAGACCGCGCTGACCCTGGTCCTCGTCGTTCCGCTGGGCGTGCTCACCGCGGTCTTCCTGAACGAGACCCGATCGCGGTTCCGCCGTCCGGTGCGGATCATGGTCGACGCGATGAGTGGTCTTCCGTCCATTGTGGCCGGTCTGTTCGTCTACGCGGCGCTGATCATCCCCGGTATCCAGGCCGGGGTGGGGTTGTTCAGCTACAACGGGTTGATGGCCACCTTGGCGTTGACGATGGTCATGCTGCCGACCGTGACGCGGACCGTGGACGTGGTGCTGAGGCTCGTACCGGACGGCCTTCGCGAGGCGTCACTGGCACTCGGCGCGAGCCGGGCCCGCACGGTGTGGTCGGTGGTGCTGCCGACCGCGCGGACCGGCGTCACGACCGCGGTGATCCTCGGGATCGCGCGGGTGGCCGGTGAGACCGCGCCACTGCTGTTCACCTCGTTCGGCGCGCTCGGCATGAACGCCAACCCGTTCTCCGATCCGCAGGAGAGCATCCCGCTGTTCATCTACCGCTTCATCAAACAGCCGCTGGAAAACGTCCAGCAGCGTGGCTACGTCGGCGCGCTCGTGCTGATCCTGCTCATTTTCGGCCTGTTCGCGATCGCCAGGGTGGCAGGCCGCGACCGGTCGAAGCGCAAGGCGAAGAGAACACCGAACACCGCGAAGACACAGGAGAACCGGTGACCGACACTGAAGCGTCCTACGTGGACAGTCCGGCGCGCCCGCTGGTCTCGCTCACCGGCGGGCCCCCGCCCGGCGCGGCGGAACTCGAGTCACGGGAGATCGGCGCCTGGTTCGGTGACCGGCTGGTCCTCGAAGGGGTGTCGCTACAGATGCCCGCCAAGGAGGTGACCGCGCTGATCGGCCCGTCCGGCTGCGGCAAGTCGACCTTCCTGCGCATCCTCAACCGCATGCACGAGCTGGTGCCGTCGGCGTCGCTGACCGGTGAGGTCTTGTTAGACGGCAAGGACATCTACGCCGACGGGACCCGGCCGCAGCAGGTGCGGCTGCGGATCGGCATGGTGTTCCAGAAGCCGAACCCGTTCCCGGCGATGTCCATTCGCGACAACGTGCTGGCCGGGCTGAAGCTCGCCGGCGTCAAATGCGGTGACAAGGAGGCGCTCGTCGAGCAGAGCCTGGAGCGGGCCGGGCTGTGGCGCGAGGTCCGCGACCGGCTGAACTCACCCGGCGGCGCGCTGTCCGGTGGGCAGCAGCAGCGGTTGTGCATCGCGCGGTCCCTCGCCGTGCAGCCGAACGTACTGCTGATGGACGAGCCGTGCTCCGCGCTCGACCCGACGTCCACCCGGCGGATCGAGCAGACGATCGCCGAGATCGGGCATGAGGTCACGGTCGTCATCGTCACGCACAACATGCAGCAGGCCCAACGGGTTTCGGACCACTGCGCGTTCTTTCTCGCGGCTGAGAACGAGCCGGGCCGGGTCATCGAGCACGGCCCGACGGACACCATCTTCAACGCGCCGTCGGACGAGCGCACCTTTGACTACGTGAACGGGCGATTCGGATGATCCGCAGGCTGGCCGCACTGGGCGGGGTCACGGTGTTGCTGTCGCTGGTGCTCACTCCCGGGGCGGCGGCGGCGCTCACCAGGATCACCGGCTCCGGGTCCAGCTATGTCGGCCCGGCGATGAACGACTGGCAGAACGGCGCGACGTCACGCGGTATCCCGGTCAACTACTCGGCCACCAACTCGCCTGCCGGTGTCAACCAGTACGGCGACCGGACGGTCGACTTCGGCGGCACCGAGGCCGAGGTGTCCTCGCTCATCGCCGCCGGTGGTGGCGGCCTGTCCGCGCAGACCCGCGGCTACCAGTACGTCCCGGACGTCGCCGGCGCGGTCGCCGTCATGTACAACGTCAAGGACCAGGGCGGGAAGCGCGTCGACTACCTGCACCTCACCCGTGAGGTGATCGGCCGCGTCTTCAGCCGCGACATCACCCGCTGGAGCGATCCGGCCATCACCGCGACCAACGGCGGAAAGCCGCTGCCGGACCAGCCCATCACCCTGGTCGGCCGGACCGGGCAATCGGGGACGACGGCGTTGTTCTACGACTTCATCGCGCACGCGGCCCCCGACGCCTACAACCGGTTCATCTCCCGCAACGCGGGCAACGGGATGGGCAACCTGCCCGCCGGGGTGCGCCCCATCCAGCTGCCCGGACAGGGCCCCGACGCCGAGTGGTACCGGCTGCTCGCGGACTCGGACCAGATCGCGAAGTCCGTGGCCTCGGGCAGCATCCCGTTCTCCATCGCCTACGACGAATTCGCCTACGCCCAGCTCTACAAGGCACCGGCGGCGTGGGTGCAGAACGGCGCGGGCGAGTACACGCAGCCCTACGCGGAGAACATCGCGGCCGCGCTGAAGCACGCGGAACTCCGCCCGGACCTCAGCCAGAAACTGGACAAGGTCTACTCGAACACCGATCCGAAGTCGTACCCGATCTCCGCGTATTCGTACGTCATGATGCCGTGCACCACCGGCCGTGACACCTGCCGCGGCGGCTACAGCGACCAGGGCAAAGCCGAAACGATCACCGCGTTTCTCGATCACGTCGCCTGCGACGGCCAGGTCAACATGGCCCGGATCGGCTATTCACCACTGCCGCCGAACCTGTCGCAGGAGATCATGAACTCCTCCGCGCGGCTCACCGGGCAACCGGCGAAACAGCTGAGCGCGGGCAACTGCGGTAACCCGACCTTCCACGGCGGCCTCGGCGCCGGTGCCGCCAGCCCGCCCGACCCCCTGGTGACCGCCGGGATCCTCACGCCGAACGGCAAACCCGCTTCGGGACCGGGGGCGACTGCGGGCCCTTCGACCGGCCCGAGCACGGGTCCGACCAGCGTCGACAAGACCGCGACGGCGACGGCCGGCCCCGACGAGGAGTCGGCGGGCGGAGGCTCGAAGAACTGGAAAGAGGCTTCGCCCGCGGCCTACGACGAAGGCGGGTTCTCCGGTTTCGGGGGCTGGGCGGCGCTGGTGCTGTTCGTGGCGATCGTAGCTCCCGTGGTGGTACGCGGAGTGATCCGGAAGCTGCGTGGGTCGTGAGTGATTTGGGTCGTTCTAACGACCCAAATC
>NZ_JBFBBY010000257.1:0-8136 GCF_040682875.1 Amycolatopsis sp. NPDC051071
CCTTGCGCTAGGCGCAAGGAAGGGGGCCTTCCTGTACTTGGAGCCTGTTCCGAGGCCGGCTTATCCGCCGCAGGTTCCTCACGACCTGCAAAGTGATAGCAAAGGTCCCTTGCTATCGCTTTCCCGACGATCCCCCGGCCAGCAGCTGGTCGAAGGGCACAAACCCACCACCCGAAGCGACTGGAGCGCCCGAAGCAGAGGAGAGCCGCGAAGCGAACTCCCGCCCTGCCCGCGAAGCCCGGACGTCGAGATCACCCGGAGAAGCCCAGTCCGACGAAGCCGCGTACACCGCCGTCGCGACAGGCTCGGCGCGAAGGTAGGCGAAGAGCGGACGTAGCGCGAAGTCGAGCACCAGCGAGTGCCGTTCGGTTCCGCCGGTCGCGCCGATCAGCACGGGCTTCCCGTCGAGCGCCTTCTGCTCCAGCACGTCGAAGAACGACTTGAACAGTCCGCTGTACGACGCGGTGAACACCGGCGTCACGGCGATCAGGCCGTCCGCGGCCGCCACCGTGTCGATCGCCGAACGCAGTGCCGGGGAGGGAAATCCGGTCAGCATGTTCTTCGTGACGTCGAGGGCCAGGTCCCGGAGTTCGATCACCTCGATCTTCACGTCCGGCAGGGCGGAAGAAACCGCCGCGGCCAGTTTGTCCGCGAGCAGCCGCGTCGAGGACGGCTGGCTCAGTCCCGCGGTCACCACTGCGATCGTCGTCACGCGGACACCTCCGAAAGACCAGCCATGAGCGAAGCGTGCGTAGGGGCTTCAGGCACGTGAGAAGGGCGAAGAGAGTCGAGTTCCTTGCGCAGCACCGGGATCACGTGCTCGCCCAGGAGGTCGAGCTGCTCCAGCACGGTCTTCAGCGGCAGGCCCGCGTGGTCCATCAGGAACAGCTGACGCTGGTAGTCGCCGAAGTGTTCGCGGAAGGTCAGCGTCTTGTCGATGACCTCCTGCGGGCTGCCGACGGTCAGCGGCGTCTGCTCGGTGAACTCCTCCAGCGACGGCCCGTGCCCGTACACCGGCGCGTTGTCGAAGTACGGCCGGAATTCGCGTACCGCGTCCTGCGACTTCGGCCGCAGGAACACCTGGCCGCCGAGTCCGACGATCGCCTGGTCCGCCTTGCCGTGCCCGTAGTGTTCGTACCGCTCGCGGTACAACCGGATCAGCGACTGGAAGTGCTCCTTCGGCCAGAAGATGTGGTTCGCGAAGAAGCCGTCGCCGTAGTAGGCGGCCTGTTCCGCGATCTCCGGGCTGCGGATCGAACCGTGCCAGACGAACGGCGGGACGCCGTCGAGCGGCCGCGGGGTCGAGGTGAACTCCTGCAGCGGTGTCCGGAACTTGCCGGACCAGCTGACCACGTCCTCCCGCCACAACCGGTGCAGCAGGTGGTAGTTCTCGACGGCGAGGGGGATCCCCTGCCGGATGTCCTGCCCGAACCACGGGTACACCGGTCCGGTGTTGCCGCGGCCCATCATCAGGTCGACGCGCCCGTCCGCGAGGTGTTGCAGCATCGCGAAGTCCTCGGCGATCTTCACCGGGTCGTTCGTGGTGATCAACGTCGTCGACGTGGAAAGAATGAGTTTCGACGTCTGCGCGGCGATGTACCCGAGCATCGTCGTCGGCGACGACGGCACGAAGGGCGGGTTGTGGTGCTCACCGGTCGCGAAGACGTCGAGGCCGACTTCCTCGGCCTTGAGCGCGATCCGCACCATCGCCTTGATGCGCTCGTACTCGCTGGGTGCCTCCCCGGTGGCCGGGTCGGTCGTCACATCGCCCACCGTGAAGATTCCGAACTGCATGACCTGCTCCCTAGTCACCGGATCATCGTTACTTGAGCGTTCAACCTTACGCGCGCAAGATGTATTCCCCGTCGCCGCGAACAACCGCACCGAGGCCACGGCCACCGCGCTGATGCGGTTCTACGGCAACGGCACCGGGCTCTGGCAGACCACGGGCTTTTACCTGACGCGCCAAGCGAAGGCGACGATCGCGAACAACCGCACGTCACTCGACCAGCACGGCCTGCGCTGGGCCGGTCCGGCCGACCGGATCGACGCGGCCCGTCAGCACAGTGCGCTGGAGGTCCTCACCGCGGCCCTCTGAGCACCGGCGTCGGGACATGCAGCCAGGCGCGGACCTCGGTCTCCTTCTCGTGCACGAGCACCTGCCGGTAGCTCATCGTGTCGAGACCGGGGCCGCCCTGGTCCTGGACGTCCTCGTGGAACCGGTCCGAGACGAGCACGACGACGGGTGAGGTGTCCGGCGCTTCGGCGAGCGCGTCACGCAGCACCCGCGAGTCGAGCAGCCGGGCGAGCAGCACCTTCGGCCGCCCCGTCACACCGTATTCGTCGAGCGTGACCTCTCCGGCGTGGATCGCCACGCGCACCCGGATCCGCAGGTCCCGCTCGGTGACCACGTTGTACTTGGCCAGTTCCGCCGCCAGTTGCGAAAGCAGCGGGAGCAGCAGCCGGAACTTCGGGAAATGCGGCGGGACGACGACGATCATGCCGTCCCCGGTGTCCCGTTTGAGACAGACGTCCCAGGCGATGCCGCTGGCCTCGAAGGCGTCGGCCAGCAGGCCGAAGAGCATCCGCCGCACCTGGACGAAAATCTCGCTGCTGCGCCCGACCTGGCCGAATCCGGCGATGTCGATGGAGAACAACCCGCAGTGCATGCCGGATTCCACCCAGACCGCCGGCGGCGGGTAGAGGATCTTCTTCCGCAGCGAGGCGAGATGGACGCAGGACACGGTGACGAACACGATCGTGCCGAAGAACCACAGGAAGCCGAACGCGATCTCCGTGTTGTTCGCGTCGCCCGCTTCCGCGAGCGCGAAGAGCATCAGACCGGACAGCACGGAGTAGGCCAGCACGTACACCAGCAAGAACGCGCGGCGCAGCCGGATCGCCGCGTGCACGAACGGCAGCGGTGAGAGCACGCCGAAAGACCCGACGACCACCACGAAATACCAAAGACTCACCACGCGCTGCGTGGTCGACGCGCGTGTGGGACCGACTCTGACGGCCACTTCCCGATTCCCCCTGCCGCCCCCAGCAGTGTGACAGGGCAAACCATAACGCCTCATCAGGTGACTGTCAGGAGCAGGACCAGGGCATAGAGACCGGCGCCGACCTCCTCACGGAACAAAAGGGCCAGAACGCCCACCAGGACCACCAGCCCGGCGATCATCAGTATCCTTCGCGGTTTCATGACCTTCTTCCCTGGGGACTCTCCCAACGGTTAAGAGGCCGGTTCCTGACGAGAAGTTGCGAGCGTTCACGGACCGTCAGCGAACGGGCGCGGTCAGCTGACTGGGTGTGGCCACGAACAGGTGTTCGCCACACCGAGGGCGCTGGAGGAGACGACTTGTCGGAGGGGACGGATATCCTCCAGTACGGTGTCGCGTTGAACGCCACCTCCACCGGCAAGTTCGTGAGCCACGACTCCAGGAGAAAGACCCAGTGACTGCTGAGACCCTGTACGGGGCCGACGACCTGACGCACCTCGAGGGTCTGGAAGCGGTCCGCAAGCGCCCCGGGATGTACATCGGCTCCACCGACAGCCGCGGTATCAACCACCTGTTCTCCGAGGTCGTGGACAACTCGACCGACGAGGGTGTGGCGGGCCACGCCGTCAGGATCGTGGTGACCCTGCACGCCGACGGGAGTGTCCAGGTCGACGACGACGGCCGGGGCATCCCCACCGGCACACACGCCAAATCCGGGCTGTCCGGTGTCGAACTGGTGCTGACCAGGCTGCACGCCGGCGGCAAGTTCGGCGGCTCCGGCTACAAGACCTCCGGCGGCCTGCACGGTGTCGGCGCTTCGGCGGTGAACGCGCTTTCGCACCGCTTCGACGTCACAGTGAAGCAGGACGGCAAGGTCCACCAGATGTCGTTCGCGCACGGCGTGCCCGGCGTCTTCGACGGGCCCGGCCCGAAGGCCAAGTTCACCCGCAAGTCCGGGCTGAACGTCACCGGGAAGATGAAGCGCGGCGAGCGCGGCGGCACGTCGATCCGGTACTGGTACGACTCGCGTTACTTCGAGACCGGCTCCGCGCTCGACGTCGAAGGCGTCCGCGCGAAGATGCGCAACACCGCGTTCCTGGTCCCCGGCGTCACGTACGTGCTGCGCACCGCCGTCGACGACTCGATCAGCGAAGAGACCTTCCACTTCCCCAACGGCCTCGCCGACATGGTCGACTTCCTCAGCCCGTCCGGCGAGAAACCGGTCTGCGGCACGCTGATCATCAAGGGCGAGGGCACCTACAAGGAGAACGCCGCCGACGCCAGCGGCGTCATGCAGTCCAATGTGGAGCGTCACGCCGAGATCGAGGTCGCGCTCCGCTGGGGCACCGGCTACGAGCGCACGGTGGAGTGCTTCACCAACACCATCCGCAACGTGCACGGCGGCACGCATCGCCGCGGTTTCGACCGCGCGGTACTGAAATCCTTGCAGGACGCCATTTCCAAAACCCGAGGGCTGCTGAAGCCCAAGGAGGACATGCCGACCGTCGAAGACGTTCTCGAAGGTATGACGGCGGTCGTGCACGTCAAACTGCCGGAGCCGCAGTTCACCTCGCAGACCAAGGACGAACTGTCCACCGCCGGCATCACCAGGGTCATCCAGGGCATCGTCGACAAGCACATCCGCGCCTGGACCGAAGATCGCAAGACCAAGTCCGAGGCCAAGGTCGTCCTGCAGAAGGTGGTCGACGCGGCACGCGTCCGGCTCACCCAGAAGCAGCAGAAGGACGCCGCCCGGCGCAAGACAGCGCTCGAAGGCGCGGCCATGCCGCCGAAGCTGGTCGACTGCCGCACCACCGGCGTCTCCCGCAGTGAACTGTTCCTCGTCGAGGGTGACAGCGCGCTCGGTTCGGCGCGGATGGCGCGCGTGTCGGAGTACCAGGCGCTGCTTCCCTTGCGCGGCAAGATCCTCAACGTCCAGAAGGCGTCACTCGGCGACACACTGAAGAACGCCGAGATCGCCTCGATCGTGCAGGTACTCGGCGCGGGCAGCGGACGCACCTTCGACCTAGCGACCATGCGCTACGGCCGGGTGATCCTGATGGCCGACGCGGACGTCGACGGTTCGCATATCCGGACGCTGCTGATCACGCTGTTCGCCAAGTACATGCGGCCGGTCATCGAGGACGGCAGGCTGTACGCCGCGATGCCGCCACTGCACAAACTGGTCACCAAGGGCCGCCACCCGGAAACCCATTTCACCTTCAGCCAGAAGGAGATGGAGACCAAGTTCGCGGCGCTGGAGCGCGCGGGCAAGCAGATCGTCACGCCGGTGCCCCGGTTCAAGGGCCTCGGCGAGATGGACGCCGACGAACTGTGGGACACCACGATGAACCCGGCCACCCGCTCGGTCCGCCGCATCACCCTCGACGACGCCGAAGCCGCGGAGAACGCGCTCGAACTGTTGATGGGCGAGAAGGTCGAACCTCGCCGCAATTGGCTCGTCGAGTCCTCCGACCGGGTCGACCGCGACGCCATCGACGCCTGATTTCGTTGCTATTCAAGGAGCTTTGAGCAATGGCACGCCGTAAGGGCACCACCACCAAGGTCGACCCGTCCGCGTTCGACCGGCCCGGCGCGAACGTCTTCGACAACCCGCTGAAGACGGAGATCGAGGATTCGTACCTGGAGTACGCCTACTCGGTCATCCACTCGCGGGCACTGCCGGACGCGCGGGACGGGCTGAAGCCGGTCCACCGCCGGATCCTCTTCTCCATGCACGAGAACGGTTACCGGCCGACACACGCGTACGTGAAGTCGTCACGCGTCGTCGGTGACTGTATGGGCAAGTACCACCCACACGGCGACACCGCGATCTACGACGCCATGGTGCGGATGGCGCAGGACTTTTCCCTCAACGTGCCCCTGATCGACGGGCATGGGAACTTCGGATCCCCCGATGACGGCCCGGCGGCGTCGCGCTATACCGAAGCGAAGATGTCGCCAGAGGCCATGCTGCTGGTCGGCGAACTCGGCGAGGACACCGTCGACTTCCGGCCGAACTACGACGGTTCGCTGGAAGAACCGTCGGTGCTGCCGGCGGCTTTCCCGAACCTGCTGGTCAACGGCACTTCCGGGATCGCGGTCGGGATGGCGACCAATATGATCCCGCATAACCTGACCGAGGTCATCGGCGCGGCACGGTGGCTGATCAACCATCCGAACGCGACGCTCGACAAGCTGATGGAGTTCGTCCCCGGCCCCGACCTGCCGACCGGTGGTTCACTGCTGGGGCTGGACGAGGTCCGCCGGGCGTACGAGACCGGACGCGGCGTGGTGCGCATGCGCGCGAGCGCCGAGACCGGCCCGCTGGAGGGCAGCCGCGGCCGTCAGGCGATCACCGTCACCGAACTGCCGTACGGCGTCGGGCCGGAGAAGGTGATCGAGAAGATCACCGACGAGGTCAACAAATCCAAGCGGCTGACCGGGATCGCCGACGTCAAGGACCTCACCGACCGCGAGAACGGCACGCGGCTGGTCGTCGAGTGCAAGGTCGGCGTGAACCCGCAGGCGCTGCTGGCGGACCTGTACCGGCTGACGCCGCTTGAGCAGTCCTTCGGCATCAACAACCTGGTGCTGGTGGACGGACAGCCGCGGACGCTGGGGCTCAAGGCGCTGCTGGAGGTCTTCCTCAGCCACCGCTACGAGGTCGTCACCCGCCGCACGCGCTATCGCCGTCGCAAGCGCGAAGAGCGTCTGCACCTGGTCGAGGGCCTGCTCGCCGCCCTGCTCAACATCGACAAGGTGATCAAGCTGATCCGCGAGAGCGAGAACGCCGCGGCCGCGAAGGACGGCCTGATGAAGCGGTTCAAACTCTCGGAGATCCAGGCGACCTACATCCTGGACACGCCGCTGCGGCGGCTCACCAAGTACGACCGGATCGAACTCGAAGCCGAACAGGACAAGCTGCGCGACGAGATCGCCGAACTGTCCAAGATCCTCGACGACGAGACCGTGCTGAAGAAGGTCGTCTCGGCCGAACTGGCCAAGGTCGCCAAGGACTCCCCGGCCGAACGCCGCACCGCGTTGATCGACGGCGACCTCAAGGAGGTCCTCGCCGCGTCGAAGCCGTCCGGCCCGCTGGAGGTCGCCGACGACCCGTGCCAGGTCATCCTGTCCGCGACCGGGCTGGTCGCGCGGACGGCGGCGGAGTCGGAGGAGGCGTCCGAAGTCCGGCGTCGCAACGGCCGGGTGAAGCACGACTCGGTGTCCGCGGTCGTCCATTCGACCGCACGCGGTCAGGTGCTGCTGGTGACCAACCGCGGCCGGGCGTTCAAGACCGACGTTCTGCCGCTGCCGGTGTTGCCGGAGCAAGCGGGCACCGTGTCACTACGCGGCGGGATGGCCGCGAAGGAACTGGTGCCGCTGGAAAAGGGCGAGCGCGTCATCGGCCTTGCCCCGCTCGGCGACCAGGCCGCCGGCTCCCCCGGCCTCGCGCTCGGCACGAAACTCGGCGTCGTGAAGGTATGCGCGCCGGAATGGCCGGTCCGCTCGGACGAGTTCGACGTGATCAGCCTGAAGGACGGAGACGAGGTCGTCGGCGCCACCTGGCTCACCGGCGGCGACGAGACGCTGGCGTTCCTGTCGTCCGAAGCGTCACTGCTGCGCTACCCGGCTTCGCTGGTGCGGCCGCAGGGTCTCAAGGGCGGCGGTATGGCGGGGATCGTCGTGCGCGGCGAGGCGGAAGTGGTCTTCTTCGGCGCCATCCGCACCGATGACGCCGAGCACGGCGAGCCGATGGTCGTCACCGCGACCGGCGCGAGCGTGAAGGTGACGCCGTTCAGCGAGTACCCCGCGAAGGGCCGCGCGACCGCCGGCGTCCGGGCGCAACGCTTCCTCAAGGGCGAAACGCGACTGGTCGTCGGCTGGATCGGCCCGCGTCCGGCCGGTGCCTCCCGCACCGGCGACCCGGTGGAACTGCCCGAGATCGACGTCCGGCGTGACGGCTCCGGCCACGCGCACCCCGGCCCCGAGGTCGTCGGCCACCTGATCGAACGCGGCTGACCCGCTTCCCCAGTACGTGAAGGCCCCCTTCCTTGCGCTAGGCGCCAGGGCCCCGGCAAAGTCGTTGTGGCTGGTCAGTGGGTGATTCCGAGTAGTGTTAGTGGTCGGGTGA
>NZ_JBFBBY010000258.1:0-8060 GCF_040682875.1 Amycolatopsis sp. NPDC051071
GTGATAAGGGTCGTTCTAACGACCCTTATCACTCACGACCCCCGCGGCCGACGCCACCTGTACCCCTGTCGCCACACCTGTCACTGTCCATAATGGACGCATGCGCCCGGGTGTCGCGTCAGCTGTCGTTGCCGACAAAGAACTCAGGCCAAGAGGTTGATCAACTTACGCTACGTGGCATTGGGCTCTCTTGAGGGTTAAGGCAAAGGTGGCGCCTTCGGGCGAGGTGGTGCCTGGGGTGGCGCGGCACCGCACTCGCGTGCTTGAAGGCGGAACTCGCGTGCTTGAAGAGGGATCTCGCGTGCTTGAAGGCGAATCTCGCGTGCTCAGGCCCCGCACACCCTGAGTTCGGCATCCAGCACGTGAGATGCGTCTTCAAGCACGCGAGTTACGTGCTCAAGCACGCGAGCCACGCCTTCGCTCTGGCCGCCAACCCCGCGAACAAGTCGGTCACAGCGAGCCCGGGCACCACGCCACCTTTGCCTTACCCCTCAATAAATGCGGGGAGGGGAGGGGAGGGGACGGGGGGAGGGGCAGGGGGAGGGGGAGTCCAAGGGCGAGTCCGAGGGGAGGGTCAGGGCGTCGTCCACTTCTGGTTCGCGCCGCCGCCGCAGGTCCAGAGCTGAAGCCTGGTCCCGTTCGCGGAGCTGTTCCCGGTGGCGTCGAGACATTTGTTCGCCTGTGGGTTGACGATGTCGCGTGCCCCGCTGACCGTCCACCGCTGCGCGCCGGAACCGTTGCAGTCCCAGAGCTGGACGACGGCGCCGTCCGCGGTCGAGCCACCGGAGACGTCCAGGCATTTGCCCAGCGCGCGGATCGTGCCGTCGCCGCCGACGGTCCAGTTCTGCGCCGCGTTGCCGTTGCATCCGGTGAGCTGGATCGGGGTGCCGTTGGCGCTGTTCGCGCCCGCGACGTCCACGCATTTCCCGCCGATACCGGTGATGCGGCCGGTGTTGCCGGCGGTGTTGCTGGAGTTGACGTGCACGTAGTCGACGACCAGGCGCTGCGGGAAGACGGTGACGGAGTTCGGGTCACCTGGCCAGTACCCGCCGACGGCGAGGTTCAGGATCAGGTAGAAGGCATGGTCGAACACCCAGCGGTTGCCGTTGAGGTCGGCCGGGGTGCGCGTCTGGTACAGGTTCCCGTCGACGAACCACTTGATCTGGTTCGGCGCCCATTCCACGGCGTAGGTGTGGAAGTCGTCGGAGAAGTTCGGCCCGTTGTAGCCTGCGCCGATGCCGCCCGCGCCGGAGTATCCGGGGCCGTGGATGGTGCCGTGCACGGTGTTCGGCTCGAAACCGACGTTCTCCATGATGTCGATCTCGCCGCTGTTGGGCCAGCCGACGCTGCCGATGTCGGTGCCGAGCATCCAGAACGCGGGCCACATGCCCTGCCCTCGCGGGAGTTTCATCCGCGCCTCGTACCGGCCGTAGGTCTGGCTGAACTGACCCTGGGTGGACAGCCGCGCGGAGGTGTACTCGCAGCGGCCGTACCAGCAGTTGTAGTTGCCCGGGTTTTCCTTCTTCGCGGTGATGACCAGGTTGCCCTGGCCGTCCAGTGCCGCGTTGTTCGTCCCCGACGTGTACCACTGGCGCTCGTGGTTGTTCACGTTGTCGCCGGTCTCGAAATGCCACTTGGACCCATCGATCCCGGCGCCGGCGGGACCGTTGAAGTCGTCGGTGAAGGTGGCGGCCATGACGGCGGCTTCGGAAGCGGGGGCCTGTGCCGTCGCGGGGAGTGAGCCGAGGAGGACGGCGGCGGCGAGGACAGCCATGGTCCTTCGGATGACGTGGCGGAACCGGGAGATGGACATCGTTGTCGCCTCTCTGACCGTTGGGGAAATCCCGCGCGGCAGCGGACGCGGGAGAACGGAAAGCGCTGGCAGAGCCACTTTGTTGTGCCTGACAACAAAGTATGCATGGTCTCTACCACGGCGACAAGACGTCGAGTGCCGTATTTTTTAACCTCGAATTAAGGCCGTGCAGAAGTCACGGCGAGTGATCAGGCGGCGGTCCCGCGCTTCGACCCGGCCGTCCTCGGGTCCGCACCCTGCTCCAGCAGGGCGGCGACCGGCAGGGTGGCGGCTCCTATGGCGACGGCGTCCGGCCCGAGCTGCCCGAGTTCGATCGCGGTCTGGTCGAACACGTGTTTCAGCGCGTGCTCGCCTGCCGAGCGTCGGATCGCGGGCAGATGCTCCTCGCCGAGTGCGAGCCCGGCCCAGCCACCCAGCACGATCCGCTCCGGGTTGAACAGGTTGACCAGGTTGCCGATTCCGGCGCCGAGGTAACCCGCGGTCTCTTCCAGCACCTTCGCCGCGGCCTTGGACTTTCCCGCCGCCTCCAGCAGGGCGGCGAACTGGGTTTGCTCGTCCTCGCCCGCGGCGGGTTTCCCACCACGCGCCTTGCGATAGCGCGCGAGGACGCCCTCCGCGCCGACGTAGGACTCGAGGCAGCCGCGCGATCCGCAGCGGCATTCCTGCCCGCCGTAGACGATCGTCGTATGACCCCATTCGCCGGCGCTGCTGGTGGAACCCCGGTACGTGGTGCCGTCGGTGACCACGGCGGCGCCGACGCCGGAGCCGATCAGGACGATCACCGCGTGCCGGGCGCCGCGGCCCGCGCCAAACCACATTTCGCCCTGGCCTTGGGTTTTCGCGCCGTTGTCGATGAACAACGGCAGCGAAACACCCTCCGCGCGCAGCAGATCGGTGAGCGGGACTTCTTCCCAGCCGATGGTGGGCGCGTGCACGCGGAGTGCCTCACCCTGCTCGACGGTGCCGGGAACGCCGACGCCGACGCCGAGCACGGTCGCTTCGTCGATACCCGATTCCGCGATCACTTCCCGGATCCCGGACGCCACCTGGGTGACGGCCGAACCCGCGTTGGGGCGCGGGGAGGCGAGGGGGTGTTCGACCGTGGCGAGCCGGTTCATCGTGAGGTCGAACAGTTCGACCTTGACGCCGGTTTCGCCGATGTCGACGCCCGCGACGTGGCCGTACGCCGGATCGACGCGGAGCAGGACGCGTGGCCTGCCGCCGTCGGATTCGACCAGCCCGGCTTCGGTGATGAGCCGTTCTTCCCCGAGTTCCGCGGTCACATTGCTGACGGTCGCGGCACTCAGGCCGGTCAAACCGCTCAATTCATGGCGGCTCAACGGCCCGTCGAAGTAGAGTTTCGACAGCAGGAGGGAACGGTTGTGCCGCCGCAGGTCACGGACGGTGGTGCGCTTGGCAGGCATGCGAGTACCCATCTTGTGGTGGCGGACCTTTCCAGGATGCCTCACGACCTTAACCTTCGCCATATATTAACTGGTGAAATAAGGCGGACCGGAGGGGAGGAAGGCGCGATGCCGGTGGGGAGTCGGGATCTCGGCCTACCAAATCGAAGGCGCGGTCGCCGAAGACGGACGAACACCGTCCATTTGGGACAACTACGGTCAGTCGCCCTGGTCGATCGACCACGGCGACACCGCGCGTTCACCGACGTCCCCGATGAGCGGGTTCGTCCGCGACGAGGACCGCGCCGCGTATCTGTCCGCGCATATCGCGGCCACGGCAGCCGCGCGACAGGCGGGCGCGGACGATCAAGCAGAGCGGGCTCGCGTACCGCGACGTCGTCGAGCGGGTGCGCGGCGGGCGGCGGGCGGGTCTGCCCCACCAGTGATCCGGCGGCTCGCTCCATTCGATCCGCAGTTTCGTGCTGACCATGTCGATCATCGTCAACCGGCTGGTCGGGGTGATCACGATGGTGGTGCTGCAGCCGCGGGTCCAGACCACGTTCGGCGGCAGCGAACTCGCCTACCAGCAGTCGGTTTCCGCGATCACGGTCTGGACGAGCGGGACACTGACCCTGATCGTCAGGCAGTGGTACCTCGATCGCCGCCCGGTCAGGAAGAAGTCAGCGACCGCGCGATGATCGTCCGCTGAACCTCGGACGCGCCTTCGTAAATCCGCGGCGCCCGGACCTCGCGGTAGAGGTGTTCGAGCAGATGTCCTCGCCGTAGTGCCCGTGCGCCGTGGATCTGGACGGCGGAATCGACGACGTACTGCGCGGTCTCGGTCGCGAACAGTTTCGCCATCGCGGCGCGGCCGGCCAGGTTCCGCTCGCCCGCGTCGTAGGCGGCGGCCGCGGCGTAGACGAGCAGGCGCGACGCTTCGGTGCGGGTCGCCATTTCGGCAAGGGTGTGCGCCACGGTCTGCTGCTTCAGCAGTGGTCCACCGAACGCGACCCGGGCCTGGGCATGGGCCACGGCGGCGTCGAGCGCGGCCTGCGCCATCCCGACGGCGAACGCGCCGACACTCGGCCGGAACAGGTCCAGCGTCCGCATCGCGACGCCGAAACCACGGTCCTGTTCGCCGAGCAGTTCGTCCCGTTCCACGCGGACGCCGTCGAATACCAGGGTGCCGATGGGATGCGGGCTGACGAGGTCGAGGTGTTCACCGGAAAGCCCAACGCGGTCGGCGGGGACGACGAACGCGGAGACGCCACGTGAGCCCGCTTCCGGCGTGGTGCGGGCGAAAACGCTGTAGAAATCGGCCTCGGGGGCGTTGGAGATCCACATCTTCTCGCCGGTGAGTCGCCAGCCGTCGCCGTCCGGTTCGGCGGAGAGTTCCAGTGCCGCGGCGTCCGAGCCCGCGTTCGGTTCGGTGAGCGCGAAGGCGGCGACGGCGTCACCGGCGGCGACCGCGGGCACCCATTTCGCGACCTGCGAATCCTGCCCGGACTGCAAAACCGGATACGTACCCAATCCCTGCAGGGCCAACGCGGTCTCGGCTTCGGTGCTCTGGCTCGCGAGGGATTCCCGCAGGAGACACAGATCCGTCGCGGCGGCCTCCCGGCTCGGGCTTCCGCCGTCGACGCCGGGGAACAGCCGTGACAGCAGGCCGAGTGCGCCCATTTCCTTGAGCAGTGGCCGGTTCACCGTGCCTTCGGTGCCGGATTCGGCCAGCGGACGGAGTTTCTCGGCGCCGAGACGGCGGACTTCGTCGGCGAAGGCACGCTGTTCCGGTGTCAACGCGAAGGCCGTCATCGATCGCTCCCAGGTCGCCAGCGGGCGTGCGCCGTGCCGGGTTCCCCGGAGCGCAACAGTTCCAGCCGTGGTTTCGGGCCGTCCGTGCGGCCGCCTTGCGGTTTCCGGCTGCCCGCCGCGTACTGCTTCGGCCAGGGCATCGGATAGTCCTGTTCGGCGGCGGCGTGCAGTGTCCACTGTGGATTGTAGAGATGCGTCCGCCCGAGCGCGCACAGATCCGCGCGGCCTGCCAGGATGAGCGAATTGACGTCGTCGTAGGAGGAGATCGCGCCGACGGCGATCACCGCGACCCCGTACTCACGACCGATGTCGTTGCGGATCCGGTCGGCGTACGGCGTCTGGTAACTGCGGCCGTACTGAGGTTTCTCCTCGCTGACGACCTGCCCTGTCGACACGTCGATCCCGTCCACGCCGCGCTCGGCGAACGCGCGGGCGATCTCGACGGCGTCATCCACCTCGATCCCGCCGTCGTACCAGTCGGTCGCGGAAATGCGGACCGTCATCGGCCGCTCGGCAGGCCAGGCCGCGCGGACCGCGTCGAACACTTCGAGCGGGAAACGCAGCCGGTTCTCCAGGGAGCCGCCGTAGTCGTCGGTGCGGTGGTTGGTCAGCGGAGAGAGGAACGACGACAGCAGGTAGCCGTGCGCGCAGTGGAGTTCGAGAAGGTCGAATCCGGCGCGGCCGGCGGCGCGCGCCGACTCCGCGAACTGGTCGCGGATCTCGTGCAGTTCGGCGACGGTGAGCTCACGCGGGGTCTGGTTCGCGTCGCTGTACGGGATCGCGGACGGCGCGCGGATTTCCCAGTTTCCTTCCGGCAGTGGCTGGTCGATCCCGTCCCACATGAGTTTCGTCGAACCCTTGCGGCCGGAATGACCCAGCTGGACGCCGATCCGCGCGGGGGTGTTGCCGTGGACGAAGTCGGTGACCCTGGTCCAAGCCCGCTCTTGTTCGTCGGTGTAAAGCCCGCCGCAGCCGGGGGTGATGCGGCCGGTCTCGGAGACGCAGACCATCTCGGTCATCACCAGCCCGGCGCCACCGAGTGCCTTGCTTCCCAGATGCACCAAGTGGAAGTCGGTCGGGACGCCGTCGTCGGAGGAGTACATGTCCATCGGCGAGACGACGACGCGGTTCGGCAGTTCGAGGTTCCCGATCCGGAACGGCTGGAACATCGGCGGCCGGACATCGGAGTCCACAGTGGACGCGAACCAGGTGTCCATTTCGGCGCTGAATTCCGGATCGCGCAGCCGGAGGTTGTCGTAGGTGACGCGACGGCTGCGTGTGAGGATGTTGAACGCGAACTGCGCCGGATCCTGATGTGTGTACTGGCCCATGTTCTCGAACCACTCCAGGCTTGCCTGTGCGGCTCGCTGGGTCGAGGTGACGACGGGGCGGCGCTCGGTTTCGTACGCCTTGAGTCCTTTGTACAAGGCCGAGCGCGAAGCGTCTCCGTTGAGGGTGGTGGCGGGGGCATGGATGGACATATCGGACTGTTCGTGCAGACAGGCGGCGAGCGCGAGTGCGTCCTCCATGGCGAGTTTCGTGCCGGAACCAATGGAGAAATGTGCCGTATGCGCGGCGTCGCCGAGCAGGACGACGTTCTCGTGCCGCCAGCTCGCGCAGCGCACGGTGGCGAACGCGGTCCATTTCGAGTTGTTGGCGAACACCTGGTGGTCGCCGAGGACGTCCGCGCACAGTTCGCGGATGGCCTCGATCGACTTCTCGTCGCTCTCGCCGGGAGCGAGCGACGTCGCGGCGATCTCGCCGAACGCGCGCTGCCAGACGTCCTCGTGGAGTTCGAGGATGAAGGTGCTCGCGGTGTCACTGTAGGGATAGCCGTGGATCTGCATGATTCCGTGCGGGGTTTCGAGCACGTGGAACTTGAAGGCGTCGAAGACCAGGTCCGTGCCGAGCCAGACGTACTTGCAGCGGCGGGTCTGGATCTCCGGCCGGAAGCTTCCGGCGAGGGCGTTGCGCGTCGGCGAATTGACGCCGTCCGCCGCGACGACGAGGTCGTACTCGGCACTCGCCTCGGTCGCGCTCGGCGCTTCGGTGTGGAAACGGACGTCCACGCCGAGTCCGGCGCAGCGTTCCTGGAGGATGCCGAGCAGCCGTTTGCGGCTCATCGCGGCGAACCCGTGCCCGCCGGAGGTGTGCACCGTGCCGCGGAAATGGACGTCGATGTCGTCCCAGCGCGCGAATTCCCGCCGCATGGCGGCGTGGATCACCGGGTCGGCGTGTTCGATGCCGCCGAGGGTCTCGTCGGAGAACACCACCCCGAAACCGAAGGTGTCGTCGGGTGCGTTGCGCTCCCAGACGGTGATCTCGTGATCGGGATGGAGCTGCTTCGCCAGCGCGGCGAAGTAGAGCCCCGCCGGGCCGCCGCCTAACACCGCGATACGCACGTCGTTCAGGGTATGTCGTGGTATGTACGACCGTCAACGATACGGGATATGCTGACCCGTATGGAGCGCATCAATCCGCCAGGACTCGGTCGTCCCTCCGGCTTCTCGCACGCCGTCGCGGCGAGCGGGAGATTCGTCTTCCTCGCTGGTCAAACGGCGTTGGACGAGGAGAACCGCATTGTCGGGGACGGCGTGGTCGAGCAGTTCGAGCGCGCACTGTCGAACCTGCTCACCGCGTTGCGCGCGGCGGGCGGAAAGCCGTCGGACCTGTGCAGCGTGACCATCTACCTCGTCGACATGGACGACTACCGGGCCCACGCGCGTGAGATCGGCGCGGTCTGGAAGCGGCTGGCCGGGAGCGAGTACCCGGCGATGGCGGGGATCGGCGTCAGCCGGCTTTGGGACGTCGAGGCTCTGGTCGAAGTGCAGGGCTTCGCGGTGGTCTAGAGGTCCTGGCGGCAAACCGGGTTCGGCGTCCAGCACGCGAGTCATGCCTTCGCTTGGCGTTCTCCCGTGTCCTGAAGGCCCCCTTTGAGACGATCAACGTCTCAAAGGGGGCCGTCAGGACACGGGCGGAGGCGGCGGGCAGCCCGGTGGAGGGCGCCCCCGATCGGAAGAGCACACCTCAGT
>NZ_JBFBBY010000259.1:0-7994 GCF_040682875.1 Amycolatopsis sp. NPDC051071
TTTTTTTTTTTTTTGTCTTATTACAACACAAAAACAAACACACGAGACCCGACCCCCTCGGTACCGGCGCCGCGCTGCCTCCCTGAAGTACATGAAGGCCCCCTTCCTTGCGCCTAGGTACAGGAAGGGGGCCTTTCTGTACCTGGCAAGAAGTCCTTCACGGCCCTACCCCTCCTTACCGCAAAGGAACCCGAGGTCAGGGCTTCTTGCGGGGTTTGGGTGACGGCGCGGTCTTCGCCGCCAGGAGAAGCCATTCCGCAAGGACGTCGTCGGCGATGTCCTTGTCCGACAACGTGATGTAGGTCTTGCTGTACGGCTGGTCCGCGGAATGACGCATCCGGGTCGCGCCCGGCCGCGCCAGCGCGCGTTCCTGGTCCGCCGGTAGGAGCTTGACGCCGAGACCGCCCGGCGAGATCGACACGAAGACCTTGCCGTCGGCATATCCGATGAACCCGCCCATCATCGGCCGGGAAGTCCGCCTACGAACAACTCGCCACGATCGACGGCGTCGACTGCCCCGTGCCGACGGGCGCGTTCTACCTCTTCCCGGACATCTCCCGGTTTCTCGGCGGCGACGGCCCCGCCACCAGTGACGAGTTCTGCACGCTGCTGCTGGAACGCATGCGCGCCGGAATCGTCCCCGGTTCGGTGTTCGACTCCTCCGGCACCGTGCGGATCAGTTACGCGGCCGCCCCTTCGGTCGTGGCAGAAGGACTGGAGTTGCTCCAGAAATTCGTGAGTGGATGATCATGCTTGCGCCGTACGCCGCCATAACGCGTAGGCCGGTCGGGCTCGCTCGGCGTAAGATCATTGAACTGACGGTGAGGAATGGGAGACACTGCGCGTCTTGACCCACGGAAATCCCTACCGTGAACCGAGGTCCGCATGCGCCGTAAATACTCCATTCCCCTGGTGACCGCCTGCCTCGCCCTGTCCCTCGCCCAGTTTCCCACCGCCTCCGCTTCGGGCCTGCCCTCCGGCAGCCTCGCCCCCTACTGCTACCAAGAACCCGTACAGCCAAAAGCCGACGTGAGCGACATCAAGGCAGCCTTCCAGTCGTCGAAATGGCTGTCGACGATCCAATCCGTGTACAAACGGCGCTGGCCCAGCGGCGAGGGCCTCGCTATCGCACAGGCCAACGACCAATATTTCAGCCAGTTCGTGGAAAAGTCCAGCTTCAACGCACTCGCCGAATCCCTGATGGTCGCGATCCACGAGGAAACCCACATGTGGGACCTGGATCCGTCGAGAACCTCATGGAACGTCTATACGTCCTCGTGGGTCAACGCTTCACAGAAACTGATGAAGGTTCCCCTTTACGGCGGATTCCCTCGCCGCGAAATACTGCCGCTGATCACCGATAGCCTCACCCGCAGCATGGACGACATCTACCTGCGGGATTCACAGCAGGGCTCCTACCTCCTCCAGGGAGTCATCGCCGAACTCAACGCCGGACTCATGGGATTGCCCGCGGCAACCGTCGTCGCCGAGTACATCCAGGGCGTGGGTGCCAGCAATTCCCGGGACATCGTCGCCACCAACATCCGGTACCTGCAGCTCTACCTGCGAGTGGCCAAAACCAAGCACGCCGACTACTGGGCCAAGATCAAGGCCCAGCCCGCCTTGCGCGAACTCATCCTCGTCGAGTTTCTCCGCGCGGCGTACTGGCTGGATCAATCCGCGGACTATGCCGGCAAACTCGGCAGCGCGGACGTGGACAAGATCGTCGCCAAGAACTACGCCCCGGAGAATATCGCGATCATCGAGGAATTCACCGGCGCCAAGGTGAACTTGACCGCCCCCAGAAACTGCTCCACCTGAGACGCTTGTTCCCGATATCGCCTTCGAGACGCTGAGCGGGTCGTGAATAGCGTGTCGGAGTTGTGAAAGCCACTTTCGCAACCTTCAACATTGCGAAAGTGGCTTTCGCAACTCTCGGCCGCCGAGAGGTCCGGGGAGTCGTGAGTGGCAATGAGGATTACTGGGCTCGCGTCCGACGGCGGTTGCGCAGCCACCACAAGCCACTCGTCAGGTGGCTCGCCACCACGACCAGGCCGCTCGCCCACGCCACCCGCTCCACCGTGTCCAGCATCGGACGGCGCAACGGCAGCGAGTAGGCCGCGTCGTCGGGCTGGAACGCGACGTCGACCCGGTCGCCGACGTCGACGTCGAACGTGGTCGAGGTGGTCGATTCACGTCCGCTCGGGCACGCCAGGACGGCGAACGTGGCGCTCCCCTCGTCCCACATCGCCTGCCGATCGAACCGTGAGACGGCGCAGGTCTCCACCTCGCCTCGGGCCGCGAGCGCGTGGCCCGGCGCGACGATGGCGAAACCGACCGCCGCCACCACGATCGCCACCGCCGAGAGGACCACCGTGGGATGGCGATCCGACTTGAGTTCGAGCACGGTCGAGGGCCCGACGTTCGCGGCGGCGGGCAGGGCACAGATCAGGACCACGAGCACCGGATACAGCCACGGCACGCCGGGCAAGAGGCCCGCCAGCCAGGCCACGCCGAAGATCAGCCCGTACAGCAGCGGCATCCCCAGAAGCGCCACGACGAGCCACCCGGCGATTCCTCTTACTTCACGCGACAACGCCACCCCCACTCGAAGGACTTCACGAAGAACTTACGCCGATTCCGCCAAGTGAGCCTCGTGACGGCGGCCCACCGCCGGACTCGGGCTACCTCGATCCCGAAGTCAAGGAACCGCCGACCAGTCCCGGAGACACCACCTGATCCCACAGCCCCTTGTTGCGCTGGCGGCGTTCCTGACCCTGGGATCGTCTTCGAGCTACTGAGGGAACGCAGACGGGCGGGCCGCACCGAATCCGCCTTTCGTGAAGCCGCCAGAATGGCGCTGGGCAGTCTCGCCTTCTCACTCGTATCGAGTCTGTTGCTCACCGGCGCGCATACGGCGTTCGGGTGGTTCATCAGTCTCGACCGGCTGACAGCCGACCCGGCCGCGTATGCCCGTGAGTCCCTTCCGCTGATCCTGACGTCGGTGGTCACCGAGCTGCTGGTCGCCTGCCTGCTGGCGGTCGTCCTCGACGGCGGCGGCATGGTGTACATCGGTACTGACGCCGAGCCAAAGGTCATCGGCGAAAAGTGGCCACGAGTCGTCCTCCCGAGGTCGCAGATCAGGAGCATATGGCTCCAGTATCGCGATCAGGAAACCGCGGAACGCGTTCTGCCGACGGCCAGGAATCGTTCTCTACAAACGAAAACGAGCCCCGTGACAACGACTTCCGCCGGGCTTTCCGACTGATCTTGCCGCCGCCGTACAGACAAGCCCCGATCCGGCCATCGGCTCGCGGCCAAGTTACCTGCACCGCACCGCCACGAGCAGCGCGCCTCGCCCGTAGACGACCGCGAACCTAAGTACATGAAGGCCCCCTTCCTTGCGCCTAGCGCAAAGAAGGGGGCCTTCATGTACTTAGGTAAGGCGGCGCGGCGCCGTACCCATGCCTGGCCGCCGCCCTTGGTCAGGTGCATGTCCTGAAGGGCCCCTTTGGGACGTTGATCGTCTCAAAGGGGCCCTTCAAGACACCGCGGCCGCATTGGTCACGCGGGTCGGGAGGCGCAACACCCGCAGGCAGCCGGTCCAGGGGGTCGTGAGTGGCAATGAGGGGTAACCCGAATCGCCACTCACGACCCACCAGACCACCATCAGTCCCCGAAGTACCCCTTGAACAAGATTTCGCTGATCTTGGTGGTGGTCTCCTGGCCGGTTTCGTAGCCGTTCTGGATGACCTTGGTGTTGTTCATCAGTGCGAGGGTGTATCGCTCGTGCGGCCCGACGAAACCGACCGAGTTCATGATCCAGGAGCCGTCGTCGTTGTCGTCGGACCAGCCGTCCTTGTTGCCCGGCCGCGCGGCGGGTCCGGCACCCCAGACGCCCCACTGCTGGTTGACGTCGACGGTGCGCATCTCGTTGACGATGTAGTCGCGGTGCTGCCGGGGCAGCCGCGTCAGGACGTAGTTGACCAGCCGGTCCAGGTCGTTCGCGGTGGTCAGGATCCAGCCCCAGTGGTGCGGGTGCTGGTCGGTGAACCGCATGTCGGTCATGCCGTAGGACGGGAACCGCTTGGCGAACTCGGCCTCCCCGCCGTACCGGGTCCACAGGGTGTGGGCGGCCGCGTCGTCGCTGGAGTTGAGCATCCGGTGGATCAGGTCCCGGTCTTCGGCGGTCAGCTGTACCGCCCCGGAGTCGTTGCGCAGCAACAGGTCGACGACCATGGCCAGCTTCGGGGTGGAACAGGCCCAGATCAGGGTCCCGGCGGCCTTGCTCCGGTAGACGGCACCGGTCCACCGGTCCCGGAGGACGATCCCGGTATCGCCCGGCCTGCTGTCGGCGTAGGCCTGCGCGCGTCCGATACGCGCCTGGAGTTCCCGGTCGAAGCGGGTGGTCGCACCGGCGGGCGCGGCCGGTGTCAACGTGAGCACGGCCAGCGCGACGGCCAGCATCACGGCAAATCTCTTCTTCACATGGTCCCCAAGTTTCGGCAGTGGTTCTTCGTGACCTTGCAGGCGTTCACGACTGCCGAAGGTTGCCACAACTTCGGCCGTAGTGACGACGGTCACTCGAATGAGGTGCGGCGTCCCGCTCTCGGCGCGTGCGACACGGCCGGGCTTCTGCTCGACCCCACGGTCCAGGAACTCGACTCGGTCATCGAGCAGGCGGTGAGGGCCGCCTCGGAAAGTGAAGACACGTTGATCATCGCCGTGCTCGGCCACGGCGAATACGCAGGCGACGACTTTTACGTGATGGTGCGGGACAGCAGCCCCCGCCCCCGTCCTCATCGCACTCGCCCACGCTGAGCCGGGCCGGACGACACCGATCGCCGAGCTGCCGCGAACAGTGTCGGAACGCGGTGGACCGGCACGCATCGGGCCCTTGCGGGATCAGCTGATGGCGTTGCAACCCCTGCTGCTCCGGATCGAGCCGGGGACCGAGCAGGAACAGGTCGGGTTCCGCCATCCGGCGATCGCCGCACAGGTCCGCGCTCGTCACGGCTCCGGCCGCAGCACGATCACATCCATCGACACGCCGCACCACGACGTCCATGAGCTACAGGAGCTCTTCGACCACGAAGCACCCGAACCCTATTCCGGCGGTATCCGCGATCACCTCGACGAGTGTGACGCCTGTCTGGCAACCTATTCCGCGCTCGAGAAGATCAAACAAAAGACCGCCCGGTCCGGCGGCGGCGACCGGGCGCCCGAGGGGCTGCGAGACCGAATTCATCCAGTGACAGAGCAAGCCGACGCGTCCACGTGGACGCCCGAGCACGATCCACGTTGACGGCCGGATGACCGTCCGGTTCGGCGTGTCTTTAGCGGTTTGTGCGCATTTCCCCTCAGAGCCGTAACAACTTTCGGGTTTCTCACGCCATACGGGACAGCGTCACGTTCTTTCCGGTCCCTGCGCAGGAGGAGTTCGTGTGATGGGTTCTCGTCGTCCGTTGTTCCCCCGAAAGTCATCGTTCTCGCGAAGATCACGACGTGCGCTGGCGGTGGGTGTGGTCGGGCCGCTCGTCGGCGCACTCGCGGTCGCGCTCGTCTCCGCGGCGCCCGCCGAAGCCGCGGTGCCCGCCGGTTTCACCGACACGGTCGCGATCGGCGGGCTCAGCTCGCCGACCGCCACCGCGTTCGCGCCGGACGGCCGGGTGTTCGTCGCGGAGAAGAGCGGCCTGGTCAAGGTTTTCGACTCACTCGCCGACACGACACCGACAATCTTCGCCGACCTTCGTCCGCAGACACAGGATTTCTGGGACCGCGGCCTGCTCGGGCTGGCGGTCGATCCCGCTTTTCCCACCAGGCCGTACGTCTACGTCTCCTACACCCTCGACGCGACGCCCGGCGGCACTCCGCCGCGGTGGGGTGATGCTTGCCCGACCCCGCCGGGCGCCACCGACAAGGGCTGTGTCGTCACCGGCCGCGTCTCCCAGCTGACCATGGGCTCGGCAGGCACGGCTGTCAGCGAAAAGCCGCTGGTCACGGGCTGGTGCCAGCAGTTCCCCAGCCACTCGATCGGCGCTCTCGCCTTCGGGCCGGACGGCGCGCTGTACGCGGGCGGCGGCGACGGCGCCAGCTTCAACTTCACCGACTACGGCCAGGTGGAGAATCCCTGTGCCGATCCGCCTTCCCCCGCCGGGACGAACCTCGCCCCGCCGACGGCCGAAGGCGGCGCGCTGCGTTCGCAGTCACCGCGACGTCCCGCCGGACAGCCCGTACTGCTCAACGGCACGTTGCTGCGTCTCGATCCTGACACCGGCGAAGGCGCACCCGGCAACCCCTTCGCGAGCAGCACCGACGCCAACGCCCGGCGCGTGATCGCCTACGGCGCGCGGAACCAGTTCCGGTTCGGCTTCCGGCCGGGCACCAGTGAGCTGTGGGCGGGCGATGTCGGCTGGGACACCTGGGAGGAGATCAACCGCGTCGCCGACGTCGGCGACGGCGTGGCGGAGAACTTCGGCTGGCCCTGTTACGAAGGCAACGCCAGGCAGGCCGGTTACGACGGCGCGAACCTGAACGTCTGCGAGTCCTTGTACACCTCTGGCGGGCAGTCCGCGCCGTACTACGCCTACAACCACGGCGCCAAGGTGGTGGCGGGCGACCCCTGCCCCACCGGCGGCTCGTCGATCAGCGGCATCGCCTTCGAGTCCGGGAGCAACTACCCTTCCGAGTACTCCGGCGCACTGTTCTTCGCCGACTCCTCCCGAGGTTGTATCTGGGCCATGCAAACGGTCGCCGGCCAGCCGAGCGCGAGCCGTCTGGTGCCGTTCGTGACCGGCGTCAACACACCGGTGCAGGTGCTCACCGGCCCGGGTGGTGACCTGTTCTACGTCGCGCTGGGCAGCGGCGAACTCCGTCGCGTGAGCCGTCCCGGCGGCACCAACCGGCCGCCGGTCGCGGTGGCCGCGGCGAATCCGGCGAGCGGCCCGGCGCCGCTGACGGTCCAGTTCGACGGCACCGGCTCAACCGATCCGGACGCCGGTGACACCCTGTCCTACGCCTGGGACCTGGACGCCGACGGCGCGTACGACGACTCATCGGTCTCCCGCCCGACTTGGACCTACACCACGGCGGCCGCCGCCGACGCCGGACTGCGGGTGACGGACTCGCACGGCGCGAGTGCGACCACGACGGTGCGGGTGACCGTCGGGAATCCGGAGGGCCTCGATCCGGTGCCGGTCATCGACACCCCGACCGGCGCGTTGACCTGGTCGGTCGGCCAGACCGTGCCATTCTCGGGCCGCGCGGTCGACGCACAGGACGGCCAGCTCCCGGCGTCGGCGTTGTCCTGGCGGCTCGCGATCCGGCACTGCGCGGCCAACGGCACCTGCCATACGCATAACGTCCAGGACTTCTCCGGCGTCGCGTCCGGCTCGTTCGTCGCACCGGACCACGAGTACCCGTCGTATCTGCGGCTGACGCTCACCGCGACCGATTCGAGTGGCCGCACCGGCAGCAAGACCGTCGACCTCCAGCCGAAGACGGTGTCGCTGAACTTCACCTCCAGCCCCAGTCAGGCGATGCTCACCGTCGGCGGGACACAGCAGCGGACGCCGTTCTCCCGGACGGTGATCGCCGGATCCACCAACTCGATCAGCGCGGACAGCCCGCAGAACCTGCCACCGCTCAACCTGAAGTACGCCTACACCGGCTGGGCACACGGCGGCGCGCGGACGCAGAACATCGTCGCGCCGGGTACGTCCACGACCTACCAGGCGAACTACCGGCTCTGCTGGCTGTTGCAACCCTGCTAGACCGTCGCCTTCCCGATGAAGGGTGTCGTGAGTGTTTCGGGTCGTTCTAACGAAGGGTGTTTAGGTACCTACGGCGGCTGAACCGGGAAGCGGCCGGTCCTTACGACTCCTTGAGGGAGACCTGCAGCACCACCAGTCACCACGGCGGCGCGTGAAGGACCCCTTCCCTCGGCTCAGCCGAGGGAAGGGGTCCTTCACGCGGCTCAGCCGAGGAAACTCGAC
>NZ_JBFBBY010000260.1:0-7942 GCF_040682875.1 Amycolatopsis sp. NPDC051071
GTTTTGGGTCGTTAGAACGACCCAAAACACTCACGACCCACGCACCCACGCCCCACCGGAGCCCACTCGGCGAACGCGACGTCGCCTTCCGCCGAACGGACCAGTACCGTCCCGCCGAACGCACCGATCACCGGAACAGTCAACGAAAAACCCCATGTCAGCGCGCCTCGCGACAACCTGACGGACAACGCGAAACAAGCCCGTCAGCGTGATCATTCGCTCACTCAAGGTGAAAGATTGCGGCTCGTTTACAACGAACCGGCCACCTGCTTGACAGTCGGAGTGGTACGTACCACGCTGCCCGCATTGGTCTACACCATTTTGTGGGAGCCCGGCACAGTGGCCGGGCATCGAAAGGACGGCACGAGTGAAGCGCTGGCTCAAGATGACTGCGGGCGCCGCGGCCATCACCCTCGCGACGGCGGGCTGCGCCGGTTCCGGCAGTGGCGACAGCACGAATTCGAGCGCTCCGGCCTCGAACGGCACGCTCACGGTCTGGCTCATGACCGGGACCGCCCCCGAATCTCTGACGAACTCGCTCCACAAGGAATTCGAAGACGCGCACCCCGGCGTCAAGGTCAAGTACGAGATCCAGCAGTGGAACGGCATCCAGCAGAAGCTGACCACCTCGCTGGCCAGTGACAACCCGCCGGACGTGATCGAACTGGGCAACACCCAGACCCCCGCGTTCGCGAACCAGAACGTGCTCGCCGACCTGACTTCGAGCGTCGGCGACTTCAATGGTGCCCAGTGGCTCCAGGGCCTCAAGGCTTCGGGCGAGTACGACGGCAAGACCTACGGCGTCCCGTTCTACGCGGCCAACCGTGAGGTCATCTACCGCAAGGACATGTTCGAGCAGGCAGGCATCACCGCGACGCCGAAGACCCGCGCGGAGTGGCTCGACGCGATCACCAAGCTCAAGGCCAAGTTCGGCAGTGACCCCGAGTTCCAGGCCCTCTACCAGCCTGGCCAGAACTGGTACGAGCTGCTGTCGTTCATCTGGGACGAGGGCGGCGACATCGCGCAGGCCAACGGGAAGTCCTTCAAGGCGACCCTGGACTCCGCGCAGGCCAAGGCCGGGCTCGAGTTCTACAAGCAGCTCACCGACGCTTCGGGCACCAAGGCGCCGAAGGACGCCGACGAGGCCACCCCGCAGCAGGCCGGTATCTACGGCGGCGGCAAGGTCGCGATGATGATCGGTGTCCCGGGTGAGGCCGACACCGCGGCGAAGACCGACCCGTCGATCAAGGAGAAGTCGGGCGCGTTCGCGATTCCCGGCAAGACCGCCGGCAAGTCGGCCCCGGTCTTCCTCGGCGGTTCGAACCTGGTGATCCCGGCCAACAGCAAGAACGCGGCCGCGGCAAAGGACTACGTCAAGCTGTTCTCCACCCCGAAGTACCAGACCGAGCTGGCCAAGGCCGGTTACGTCCCCGGTACCTCGACCGACGTGTCCGCGCTCGACGCGAACCCGCTCACCAAGGTCATGGCCGAGGCTTCCAAGAACGGTCGCGCCGTCCCGACCAGCCCCAAGTGGGGTGACGTCGAGTCCGGTCAGAACCCGATCAAGGACATGCTGACCGCTTACCTGACCGGAACGAAATCGCTCGACCAGGCGACCGCCGACGCCAACGCAGCGCTCGACAAGCTCATCGGCGGATGACCACGACCAAAGATGTGACGACGCCGGCGGGGTCCACCCCGCCGGCTTCGCCGCGCATCAAGCCCCCGAAATCCACTCGGCGCCTGCGTCTCGGCGAACGCTCCGCGCCGTATCTGCTGATTCTTCCCGCGTTGATCGCGATCCTGGTCCTGCTCGGCTGGCCGACGCTCCAGTTGATCGGCATCAGTTTCCGCAAGCTCGACCTCCGTGAGCTGGTCTCCGGAGAGATGGTCTGGATCGGTTTCGAGAACTTCTCCGAAATCCTGTCCGACCCCGAATTCTGGGAGATCACGCTCCGGACGCTGCTGTTCACGGCCACGGTCGTGCTCACCACGCTGCTGCTCGCGCTGTTCATGGCGCTCCTGATGCGCCACCTCAACCCGGTGGTCCGGGTGATCCTGCAAGTCGCGCTGATCCTCGCGTGGGCGACCCCGGTACTCGCGACGACCACGGTCTTCCAGTGGATCTTCGACCAGCAGTACGGGATCCTGAACAAAACGCTCGCGAAACTCGGCTTCGACGGGTTCATCGGGCATTCCTGGTTCTCCACCGGCTCGAGCACGCTGACCGTGATCGGCCTGCTGGTCGTCTGGCAGGCCGTGCCGTTCGTGGCGTTCACGCTCTACGCCGGGCTCCTCGGCGTCCCGAAGGAGCAGTACGAGGCCGCGGGCATCGACGGCGCCAGTGCCTGGCAGGCGTTCTGGGCGGTCAGCTGGCCGGCGATCCGGCCGATCCTGACCATGGTCACGTTCCTGTCGGTCCTGTGGGACTTCAAGCTGTTCGCGCAGGTGTGGGCGATCCGCCAGGGCGGGCCGGACGGCGCCAGCACGACGCTGCCGGTCTACATGTACCTCAAGGGCCTCGCGGGCAACCACTTCGGCCTGGCGGCGACCGCCGCCCTGCTGATGATGCTCGTGCTGATCCTGCTCACCGCCCGGTACGTCCAGCTGCTGGTGCGCTCGAAGGAGGCCGACCTGTCATGAAGAAGTCCCTGACCCAGCGGATCGGCCTCGGCACGTTCGGCGTGATCGTCGCCATCCTGTTCGTCTTCCCGACGTACTGGATGGTCACGTCCTCGCTGAAGACGCCGGGCGAGGTCCTGTCGCCGAGTTACGACCTGATCCCGCTCTCGGTGACGTTCGACAACTTCGTCACGGCGCTGACGAAGCCCGGTTTCACCACTTACCTCGCCAACAGCCTGATCGTCACGATCGGCGCGGTGCTGTGCTCCCTCGTCGCGGGTGTGCTGGCCGCGGTTGCCTTGTCCCGCATGCGCTTCCGCGGGCGTAAGGGGTTCTTGCTGCTGGTGCTGGTCGCCCAGCTCGCCCCGTTCGAGGCGCTGCTGATCCCGATGTACCTGCTGATGCGGGACGCCGGGCTGCTCAACCAGCTGCCTTCGCTGCTGCTGGTGTACTTCGCGGCGACGCTGCCCTTCACGTGCTGGATGCTCTACGGCTTCGTCAACGGCATCCCGTACGACCTCGAAGAGGCCGCGATGATCGACGGCTGCAGCCGGGCGGGCGCGTTCCGCCGGGTGACGCTGCCGCTGCTCGCGCCGGGACTGGTGACCACGTCGGTGTTCAGTTTCATCACCGCGTGGAACGAGTTCCTGTTCGCGTTCGTGTTCATGCGCGACCAGAACAAGCAGACGCTGCCGGTATGGCTTTCGTCGTTCCGGACGGCGTTTTCCGTTGACTGGGGCGGCATCATGGCGGCGTCGGTGATCTACGCCGTCCCCGCGCTGGTGTTCTTCATCCTCGTTCAGCGCAAACTCGTGTCCAACCTGACCGCAGGCGCAGTGAAGGGATAGTCCTTGTCTTCACCGGAAAAGCTCGCCGGCTCCGTTCTCGTTTCGGGCTTCGACGGCACCACCGCGCCGGATTGGCTGCGGCGCAAGGTGGCCGACGGCCTCGGCGGTACGATCCTGTTCGGCCGCAACGTCGTCGACGACGAACAGGTCGCCGCGCTGAGCGCGCGGTTGCGGGCCGAACGACCCGACGTGCTCATCGGCATCGACGAAGAGGGCGGTGACGTCACGCGGCTCGACGTCGCCACCGGCTCGTTCGTCCCGGGGCCACTCGCACTCGGCGCCGCGGACGACGTCGAACTGACGGCGTCGGTCGCCGCGGCGCTCGGGGAACGACTGGCCGCTTGCGGGGTCACGATCAACTTCGCCCCCTGCGCGGATCTGACCCTGACGCCGGAAGATCCCTCGATCGGGGTGCGGGCGTTCGGTTCGGATCCGGTGAAGGCGTCGCCGCATGTCGCGGCGTACATCACCGGCCTGCAGAAGTACGGCGTCGCCGCGTCGGCGAAGCACTTCCCCGGGCACGGGGCGGCGACCGACGATTCGCACCACGCGCTGCCGGTCCTGCCCCGGACCGAGGCGGAGCTGAACGCGATCGAACTCGTCCCGTTCAGGGCGGCGATCGCGGCGGGCGTGCGTGCGGTGATGACCGGGCACCTCGTGGTGCCCGCGTGGGGTGAGCTGCCCGCGACGCTCAACCCGAAGGCGCTGACCGACGTCCTGCGTGGCGAGCTCGGCTTCACCGGCGCGGTGGTCACCGACGCGCTCGACATGGGTGCCGTCGCCGGCGAACTCGGCAAGACCGAGGGCGTCGGCCGGGCGGCGGTACGGGCGCTGATCGCCGGTGCGGACGCGCTCTGCCTGGGTGGTGTGTCGTTCGAAGAGGACGAACTGAACCGGATCGCGTCGGTCATCGCGGCCGCCGTCGAAGCCGGTGAACTGCCGCTGGAGCGGCTGGTGGAGGCGTCCGGACGGGTCGCCGCACTCGGCACTCCCCCGGTGGCGACGGAGATCTCCCCGGTGGACCACCGGCTCGGCCTGGAGGCGGCGCGGAAGGCGTTGCGGATCCAGGGTTCGCCGAAGCTGGGCGGCCCGCCGCTGGTGATCGACGTCGAAACCGAGCCGATCGTCGCGGCCGGGCCGATGCCGTGGGGACTCGGCCCGCATCTGACCGAACTCGTGCCCGGCACGCGTGCGGTCAAGGTCGGCGTGGACGGGATCGCGACCGCGATCGACGCCGTGCACGGCGCGCGTGACGTCGTCGTGGTGACGCGTGAGGCGCACCGGCATCCCGAGGTCCGCGAGTTCCTGAGCTGGCTCGAAGCGTCCACTGTGGACTTCATCAGGGTCGAGACCGGCGCACCCGGACCGATCACCGGCGACGGGCCGCGGATCGACACGTTCAGCGGGTCCTACGTCAGCCTTCGCGCCGCCGCGGAGTACCTGGCCTGACGACCTACCGGTCCGTGAAGGCCTCCTTGCCTACCTGGGGGTAGGCAAGGAGGCCTTCACGGGCTTCAGAGATCGGGCGCGGAGTCACGGGCTTCGAGGGCCTTGACGACGGCGACCATGTCCGCGTCGCCGAAACCGAGCCGCGCGGTCTCGGCGTAAAGCACGCGGGACGCGTCGAGCAACGGCAAGGTGAGGCCTGCTTTCCCGGCCGCCGCCGCGATGAGCTCGACGTTGGCCAGGACGTTCTCGATCGACGCCTGCGGCGCGAAATCCTCTTCGGCCAGTTTGGGTGCCTTGACCCGCAGGATCGGGCTGGCCAGCTGCCCGGCGCCGAGGACATCGGTGAGCAGGCCGAGATCGAGCCCGTGCGTACGGGCGAAATGAACGGTCTCGGCCAAGCCGGTCACGACCGCGGTCAGCTGCACGTTGACCGCCAGCTTCATCAGGAGCCCGTGCGGTACCGGCCCGCAGTGCACGACTTCCCGGCACAGCGGCCCGAGCAGCTCCCGGATCTCCTCGATCGCGCCGGGGTCACCCGCGAGCATGGCGACCAGCTCACCCGCCTCGGCCGGGACTCTCGAACCGGAAACCGGCGCCTCCACGTACTTCGCCCCGGCCGCGCGGAGCTCGATTTCGAGTTCGCGGGAATACTCCGGCGCCGTCGTTCCCATGTGGACGATCGTGCGGCCTGCCACCCGTCCGGCGAACGAAGGCCGTCCGCGGGTGAGCACGGCGTCGACGGCGGCAGCGTCCTTCAGCATCAGGATCACGACCTCGCACCGCTCGAAGAGCTCCGCCGCGTCCTCGACGACATCGGCTCCCGCGGCCACCGGCTCCGAAGCTTTGCCGGAGGTGCGGTTCCAGACGAGCAACGGGACTCCGGCCCGCGCCAGGTTCACTGCCATCGGTCCGCCCATACTGCCCAGCCCGGCGAAACCTACTCGTGGGATACCCATGGACCCACTGTGCGCCATGGCCGGGCGATGACGTCGCCGATGAGATCTTCCTGCCGGAAATCGCGAGGAATGCCCCTACGGCCACCCGAAAGCCGGTCCCTTTCGCCGGTGTCACGGCGGTTGGTGATCCCTAGCGTCGTCGGGTGACCGACCACAGAGGGGATCACCACATGCCCGACACCGAGGCCACCCGCCATTTCGTCACCGTGTCCGTCACCGGCGGCGCGGCGCTCCGCCTGATCGCCCGGCGCGGGCTCGACCTGTTCCCCTCGACCGCCAGGGAGACCGACGACGGCGCGGCGATCGACGGGTACCTCGGCGACGCCGAAATCGCCGCGCTCGCCGAGAGCGGACACGACGTCCTCGTCCATCCCGACGTGGCGGCCGCGCCGCTGGAGATCGCGCCGGACGACGACGTGCCGCTGTCCCTCGACGCCGGGCCGGAAACCGCCGTACCTCCCGGGTATCAGGCGTCGTACCAGTTCGAGCGGTACATCCGGGACATCGCGATGTCGTTGCCGAACGTCATGTCCCGTGTCCAGCTGCCCGAGCCGTCGGTGCAGGGCAAGACGATCTCCGCGCTGCGCATGCGTGGCGGCACCCGCGCCGACCGGCCGGGGGTGCTCCTGCTGGCCGGGGTGCACGCGCGTGAGCTGATCAACCCCGAGCTGCTGTACAACTGGATCTTCCGGATGTCCTACGCCCTCTCGGCGGAGACGTCGGTGAACTACCCGGCCAGCACCTACGAGTACGGCACGATCAAGATGCTCACCGACAACCTGGACATCTTCATCGTCCCGGTGGTCAACCCGGACGGTCACGACCTCGTCCTCTCGGCGGAGAACCTGCGGATGTGGCGGGGGAACGGCCGCCGCGTGGACCTCAACCGCAACTACGACTTCCTCTTCGACAGCGGAATCGGCACGAGCACCGATCCGGCGAGCGACGTCTACCGCGGGCCGCACGCGTTCTCCGAACCGGAGACCCGGAACATCCGCTGGCTGCTGGACACCTTCCCGCAGATCACCGCCGTGCTGGACCTGCATTCCTACAGCGAGCTGATCCTCTACCCGTGGGGCGACGACGACAACCAGACCACCGATCCCGGGCAGAACTTCCGGGTGCCGAACCCGGATCGCGGTGTGCCGAACGACGGCCGCTACCGCGAGTACATCCCGTCGGCCGACCTGAACTGGTTTGTCCGCACCGGGAACCGGATGCGCGATGTCATCGCGAAGCAGCACGGCCGCGCGTACGCGCTCCAGCAGAGCGTGGGGCTGTATCCGACGACGGCGACCATCGACGATTACTCCTTCTCACGGCATTTCCTGAACCCGGGACTGCGCAACGTGCGGACGTTCTGCATCGAGACCGGCAAGCCCCCAGTGGGCGGCGACGTCCTCGGCGCCTTCCAGCCGCCGTCCGCGGAAGCCCGCAAGGTGATCGAGGAGGTCGGCCCGGCGGTGGTGGAGTTCCTGCTGGAGATCTACTGCCCCAGTGGCCCGGACACCCTGCTGCTGCGGGAAGCCGACGAAGTCCTCGCCCGGCACATCGGGGACTCGCGGGAACTGTACGACGGCCTGGTCGCACACGGGCCGAGCATCCTGCGGGCACTGGGCGACGACCCACGGGCGCGGGTGAAGGCCACCATGGCCTTGAAGCGGCTCACCGACGCGGGACGGCTGGAACACGATCCGGTGCTCGAAAGCGACGTCGTCGAGAAGCTGGCCGAAGCGGCGACGGCGATCGGCGAGGCGGTGCCCGAAGCGCAGTCGCTGCTGAAGGCGTTCGGCGCGCTCACCGAAGGCGCGGCCGGGCAGCGGCTCAGCAAGCTCGTGAGTGATTTGGGTCGTTAGGGCCAAGAGTGTCTTGGGTACCTACTGAAATTTGGCTGCGGGGCTGATCGTGGGTCAGGTCCGTGAAGGTCTCCTTGCCTAGGTACAGGAAGGCCCCCTTCCTGTACCTAGGCGCAAGGAAGGGGGCCTTCATGTACCTCAGGCGAGCAACGGGCGCCGGTACCGAGTGGGCAGGGTCTCGTAAGTGTTTTGAGTCGCTAGAACGACCCGC
>NZ_JBFBBY010000261.1:0-7890 GCF_040682875.1 Amycolatopsis sp. NPDC051071
CCCCTGCGCCGGTTCCCGGGGGGGGGGGTTCTGGTGTTTTTTTGGGGCCGTAACAACCCCCAAAAACACTCACGAAGCTGTAAGCCCTAGTGCAGCTTGTTCCGCAGCACCTTCCCGGTCGCGTTGCGCGGTAGTTCGTCGAGGAACTCCACGTCACGCGGCACCTTGTACCGGGCGAGGTTCGCTTTGACGTACTCACGCACGCCGTCGACGTCCAGGTCCGACTTCTCGGCCCGCACAACGAACGCCTTCAGCCGCTGCCCGAACTCGGGGTCCTCCACGCCGACGACGGCCGCCTCGAGCACGTCCTCGCGTTCGACCAGGAGGTTCTCCACCTCGATCGGGAAGACGTTTTCGCCGCCGGAGACGATCATCTCGTCGTCGCGACCGTCGATGAACAACAAGCCGTCCTCGTCGAAGTGCCCGACGTCACCGCTGGAGAGGAGACCGTCGATGATCTCCTTGTGCCGCCCGTCGGTATAGCCCTGGAAACTCAGCCCGCTGCCGACGAAAACCCGGCCGGTGACATGCGGCTCGGTGATCTTGCCGCCCCTTTCGTCGTACAGCGCGACCTTGCAGCCGACCGGCGCGCGGCCGACGGTGCCGGGGGCCTTCCGCCAGTCCTCCGGCGTCGCGACCGTCGCGACCGCGACCTCGGTGGAGCCGTAGAGGTTGTGCACGACGTCGCCGAACGCGGCGGTCGCGCGGTTCCCGAGATCCGGGGACAGTGCGGAACCGGCGAGGAAGATGATCCGCAACGACGACGTGTCGTATTTGGCGCGGATCTCTTCCGGCAGGTCGACGATCCGCTGCAACATCGTGGGCACCAGCACCAGCGTGGTGCAGCCGTACTCCGCGACCCCGCGCAGCGTCTCCTCCGGCACGAATTTGCGCCGCATGACGACCTTCGACCCGAGCGCGAAGGACAGGATGAACTGGGAAAGCCCCGTACCGTGGAACAGCGGCGCACCCATATAGGTCGCTTCGCCGGTCCGCAGCGGGATGCGGTCGAGGAACTGCGCCGACGCGAGCGCGGAGGTGTGCGGCCGCGGCGCACCCTTGGGCGTCCCGGTGGTGCCGCTGGTCAGGAGGATGAACCCGCCCGGTTTCGCGGGTGCGGGCCACGGCCGGTCGTCGGTGCTGGCCACCAGTTCGGTGACGATCGGGATGTCGCTTGAGCGTCCGGTGTCCGGATCGACCCAGGCGAGATAGTGGTCGACGTCGCCCTCGATCGCGTCCAGCAGGTCGGTGAACTCCTGGTCGTAGACGAGCGCCGTGACGGCTTCGCGCTTCGCGACATCCGCGAGCTGCGGTTTGGCGAATCCGGTGTTCATCAGCAGCAGCTTGGCGCCGAGCTTGCCGGAGGCGAGCATCGTCAGCACGAGACCGCGGTGGTCGCGGCACAGCGCGGCGATCACCGAACCCGGGCCGAGTCCGCGTTCCGCCCATGCCCTGGCCAGCGCGTTCGACTGCGTGTCGAGTTGTTTGAAGGTCAGCGGTCCGAGCTCGTCGATGATGCCGGTCGCGGTCGGGTCCCGGCGGGCGGCGATCATGGTGGCGCCGGCGAACGGGCCCCACTTCCGCACCGTGACCAGCGCACGCAGACCCTCGTCGACCCGCGGGATCGGGAGCAGGCCTGCCTGGCGCATCACGTCGATGCTCCGCACGGTCTCGGTCACCTTGCCCGCCACCAAGGTGGCGAGGCCGGTGGGGTTTCTCATCCGGGCACCTCCGTTGCTGCTGCGGCGAGACACCATGCCGCCGACGTTCACGTACCGGCGGTATGGGTTGCTACTCGACAGTAGCCGACCGGTAGCGCAGGCGCACTAGCGTCCTCGTGACAGAAATGTCGTAGCCGACTAGCACAATGGCAACGTGCAGGCGATCGCAGGTCAAGAGGAAGATGGCGACTTCGCGATCTCGATTCCCGGGCAGCCGCTGCGGCACGGCCTGAAGCTCCCGGAGTTCGTCGACGCGGTGCGAAGCCTGGAGACCGGGCATTCGCCGCGCTGGGTCCTGCCGTCGGTCGAAGGGACGTACCCGGCGCTGATCAAGGCCGGGGTCCGGGTCCGGCGCTGTCATGACCTGGCACTGACCGAGGGTCTGCTGCTGGCGCACGAGGGCAGGCCGAAGGAGTCGCGAAGCCTGCGTGCGGCGCTGGCCAGGGCGAACGGGCAGGAAGCACCCGCCGACGAGCCGCCGCTGTGGGCCGAGGACGACCAGCCGACGCTGTTCGAGACCCGCGGCCCGCGTTTGCCCGCCGGGGTCACCGTCGTCGAGGCCGCTCGCCGGGTGCTGGCCGACCAGGAGAAGCGGATCGCGCTGACCGAGCATCCGGAACGGCTCCGGCTGCTCTTCGCGGCCGAGTCGGCGAGTGCGCTGGCCGCCGCGGAGATGTCGTCCGACGGGCTGCCGTGGCGGGCCGATCTGCACCTCGAACTGCTCGCCGACCAGCTCGGCCCGCGTGTCCCGGCCGGGCAGCGGCCGAAACGGCTGGTCGAACTCGCGGCGAAGATCAGTGCCGCGTTCGGCGGCCGTCCGGTCAACCCGGACGCGCCCGCCAGCGTCGTCCGGGCGCTGGGCCGCGAAGGCATCGAGGTCACGTCGGCGAGGAAGTACCTGCTGCGCGACATCGACCACCCCGCCGTCCCGCCACTGCTGGAGTACAAGGAACTCGCGCGGCTGCATTCGGCCAACGGCTGGGCCTGGCTCGACGAATGGGTGCACGACGGCCGGTTCCGCCCGCACTACATCGTCGGCGGCGTGGTGTCGGGGCGCTGGGCGAGCCGAGGTGGCGGCGCACTGCAGATCCCGAAGGTGCTGCGGACCTGCGTCCGCGCCGATCCAGGCTGGAAACTGGTGGTCGCCGACGCCGCTCAGCTGGAGCCGCGGGTGCTCACGGCGTTGTCCGGGGATCGCAAGCTGGCCGACGTCGCGGCGGCCACGGATCTGTACGCGAGCCTGGCGGAGGCGATGTTCTCCGGCGTGCGTCGCGTGCCGGTGCCCGCGTGGGACGACAGGGACGATCGCGACCGGGCGAAGATCGCGATGCTTTCGGCGATGTACGGCGGCACGTCCGGCGAGGCGGGCCCGCTGCTGGCGTTGCTGCGGACCAGGTTCCCGGACGCGGTGTCCTATGTGGAGCGTGCCGCGCAGGCCGGGGAACGCGGCGAGCGGGTCCGCTCCCGGCTGGGCAGGACGTCACCCGCGCCATCGGAGGCATGGCGCGCGCTGACCGGCGGCTTCACCGATGACGAGGCGTCCGAGACCAAGGCACGTCAGGCGTCGCGTGGCTGGGGGCGGTTCACCCGGAACTTCGTCGTGCAGGCGAGTGCGGCGGATATGACCGCGGTCCTGCTGGCGACCCTGCGCGGCAGGCTCCCCTCCCCCGCGCGTCTGGTGTTCTTCCAGCACGACGAGGTACTGGTGCACACCCCGGCCGAGTTCGCCGACGAAGTCTCTCAGTCCATTGTGGACAGCATGACGGAGGCTGCGCGGATGCTGTTCGGTGCCGCTTGCCCGGTGCGGTTCCCACTGCACATCGCCGTCGTGGACACCTATGCCGACGCCAAGTGACCGCAACTAGAGGACTAAATGCGACGAGCCGTGCGCGACCGGCGGTGCCGACTTGGTCCGGTGCGGCCCGCCGGGGAAGCGGTGTCGCGGGGCCACGAGCAAGAGCCGCGTCACCCCGGCAAGCGTGGTGCCGTGCCGGGGTCGGGATGCCCCCAATGCGGCATTGGGGACACTCGACGTCTCCAATGCCGCATTGGGGGCACGCTGCACATCGCCGTCGTGGACACCTATGCCGACGCCAAGTGACCGCAACTAGAGGACTAATTGCGGGCAGCGGCGGCGTCGTCCAGTGCCTTGATGACGCGCTTCAGGGAGACGGGGTGGGCGGTGCCGAGGGTTTGGGCGAAGAAGCTGACCCGCAGTTCCTCGATCATCCACCGGATCTCCCGCAGCGCGGGAGAACTCGTCCCCGGCGGCAACGCGTCCAGCGCCGCCTTGTACTCGTTGCGAAGCCACGCGACGTCGCCGGTGCGCTGGATGTCGCGGGTCGGCTCGGTCGGGAGTTTCTCCAGCCGCCGTTCGATGCCGCGCAGGTAGCGGACGACGTGCTTCAGCCTGTCCTGTCCGGTTTCGGTCACGAAACCCTTGTGCACCAGGCCGTCCAGCTGCGACCGGATATCCGCGAGCGAATCCGCCGGGCCGCGGGTGTCGGCCAGCCGGGTCTCGACGTCGTTGGCCGCGCGCAGGATCTTCTCGACGTTCGTCAGGACGTCCAGCACCCCGGCGTTCAGCCCGGCACGCACCTTTTCCCGCAGGACGGCGAAACCGGCCTCGTCCCAGCGCGGACCGCCGTTGTCGGCGACGAGCTGGTCGACAGCGCAATCGACGCAGTCTTCGAGCAACGCCGCCACCGAACCGTGCGGATTGCGGTTCAGCACGAGTTTCGACGTATTGCCCAGGTTGCGGGTGATGAACTTCATCGGTGACGGCAGGTTCAGCCGCAGCATCCGCCGCGTACCCGCCCACATCGACTGTTCCTGCTGGCCCGGCGTGTCCAGCAGCCGCACCGCGACGGTCCCGCCTTCGTCGACGAGTGCCGGATACGCCTTGACGTCGTGCCCCCGCTGTTTGCTCGCGAACACCTTCGGCAGCTCGCCGAACGCGGGTGTCGTCAGGCCCTCGCGCTCGATGCTGTCGGCGGCCTTCGAGATCGTCGCGCGCACCTGGCCGCTCAGATCCCGCTTCAGCGCGTCGATGTCCTTGCCCTCGGACACCTTCTTGCCGCGGACGTCGACCACGCGGAAGGTCATCTTCAGATGCTCGGGTACCGCGGGCAGCTGCCAGGCGTCGTCGGGAATCACCACCCCGCGCAGTGCTTCCAGCTCGTCGGCGACGGCGTGCATCAGCGGCCCGTCCGCCGGGCCGACCCGCGACAGCACCAGCTTCGCGTGGTCGGGTGCCGGCACGAAGTTGCGCCGGATCACCTTCGGCAGCGACTTGATCAGCTGCGTCACGAGCTCTTCACGCAGGCCGGGGACCTGCCAGTCGAAACCGTCCGGAGTCACCTGGTTCAGCACCGGCAGCGGGATGTGCACGGTGACACCGTCCGCGTCCGCGCCAGGCTCGAATTGATACGTGAGCTTGAAGGTCTGCGTGCCCTGCGTCCAGAAGTCGGGGTAGTCGGCCTCACGCACACCGCCCGCGGTCTCGTTGATGAGCATCGTCTTCTCGAAGCTCAGCAGGTCGGGCTCGGTGTGCCGCGCCTTCTTCCACCAGCTGTCGAAGTGGCGTGCGGAGACGACGTCGGCCGGAACGCGCTGCTCGTAGAACTCGAACAGCGTCTCGTCGTCGACCAGGATGTCGCGGCGGCGCGCCCGGTTCTCCAGGTCTTCGACCTCTTCCAGAAGCGCGCGGTTCTCCGAGAAGAACTTGTGCCGCGTCTCCCAGTCGCCCTCGACCAGCGCGTGCCGGATGAACAGTTCGCGGCTCAGTTCCGGGTCGACGCGGCCGTAGTTCACGCGGCGATCGGCGACCAGCGGGACGCCGTACAGCGTCACCTTCTCCAAGGCCATCACCGCGCCCTGCTTGCGTTCCCAATGCGGCTCGGAATAGTTCCGCTTCACCACGTGACCCGCGAGCGGCTCGACCCATTCCGGCTCGATCCGCGCGTTGACCCGGCCCCACAGCCGCGAGGTCTCGACCAGTTCGGCCGACATCACGAACCGCGGCTGCTTCTTGAACAGGGCCGAACCGGGGAACACCGAGAACCGTGCCCCGCGCGCGCCGAGATAGTCGCCCTTCGCCGGATCCTTGAGCCCGACATGCGACAACAGCCCGGCGATCAGCGACGTGTGCACCCGTTGCGGATCGACCGAGCCGATGGTGTTGAGGGTGATGCCGAGTGGTTTGGCCAGCTGACGCAGCTGGCTGAAGATGTCCTGCCACTCGCGGATACGCAGGTAGTTCAGGTACTCGTTACGGCACAACCGGCGGAACTGGTTGGTGGACAACGCCTTCTGCTGCTCGCTGACGTACTCCCACAGGTTCAGGTACGCCAGGAAGTCGGACGTCTTGTCGGCGAACCGCGCGTGCTGCTCGTCGGCGGCCTGCTGCTTCTCCGACGGCCGCTCACGTGGGTCCTGAATGGACAGTGCGGCGGCGATGATCATCACTTCGCGCACACAGCCGTTACGCGAGGCCTCCAGCACCATCCGCGCCATCCGCGGGTCGACCGGGAGCAGGGCGAGTTTGCGGCCTGTTTCGGTGAGTTTCTTGCCATCGGTCATCTCGAAGGCGCCGAGTTCCTGCAGCAACTGGACGCCGTCGGCCACCTGACGGCGATCCGGCGGTTCCACGAACGGGAACGCCGCGATGTCGCCGAGGCCGAGTGAGGTCATCTGCAGGATGACCGACGCGAGGTTGGTCCGCAGGATCTCCGGATCGGTGAACTCGGGCCGCGCGTCGAAATCGTCCTCGGAGTACAGCCGGACGCAGATACCGTCCGAAGTACGCCCGCAGCGGCCCTTGCGCTGGTTCGCCGACGCCTGCGAGACCGGCTCGATCGGCAGCCGCTGGACCTTGGTGCGGTGGCTGTAGCGCGAGATCCGCGCGGTGCCGGGGTCCACGACGTACTTGATACCCGGCACGGTCAGCGACGTCTCGGCGACGTTCGTGGCGAGGACGACCCGGCGCCCGGTGTGCCGCTGGAACACCCGATGCTGATCCGACGACGAAAGCCGCGCGTACAGCGGCAGGATCTCGGTATTGCGGAGGTCTTGTCTGGACAGTGCGTCCGCGGCGTCGCGGATCTCCCGCTCACCGGAGAGGAACACCAGGATGTCGCCGGGACCCTCGTGCTGGAGTTCGTCGACGGCGTCGCAGATGGCCTGCGTTTGATCGCGATCGGAGTCGGCGTCCGGGTCGTCAGGGTCGACGATCGGCCGATAGCGGACCTCGACCGGATACGTCCGGCCGGAGACCTCGACGATCGGCGCGTCGTCGAAATGCTGGGAGAACCGCTCCGGATCGATGGTCGCCGAGGTGATGATCACTTTGAGATCGGGACGGCGCGGCAGGAGCTGTTTGACGTAGCCGAGGATGAAGTCAATGTTGAGGCTGCGCTCGTGTGCCTCGTCGATGATCAGCGTGTCGTACTGCCGCAGCATCCGGTCGGTCTGGATCTCGGCGAGCAGGATGCCGTCGGTCATCAGCTTGACCAGCGTGTCCTGGCCGGACTGGTCGGTGAACCGGACCTTGTAGCCGACGGCCTCGCCGAGTTCGGTGTGCAGCTCCGAGGCGATCCGGTCGGCGACCGTGCGCGCCGCCAGCCGCCTCGGCTGCGTATGCCCGATCTGACCGCGGATCCCGCGCCCGAGTTCGAGGCAGATCTTCGGCAGCTGGGTCGTCTTCCCGGAGCCGGTCTCGCCCGCGACGATCACCACCTGGTGGTCGCGGATGGCGGCGGCGATGTCGTCCTTGCGCTGGCTGACCGGCAGTTCTTCGGGATACGAGATCTCGGGGACGCCGTCGCGGCGGCGGGTGACCCGCAGTTCCGCGGCCTCGATGTCGGCCTCGATCCGCGCGGTGATCGACTCGGCGTCCCGCGCTTTCCGGGCACCGTCGAGCCGGCGCCGGAGGCGGTGCTCGTCGCGCGACATGAGTTCGGGCAGGCGAGCGCGCAGGGCGCCGAGCGGGGAAGTTGTGGAACCAGCCATGACCGGCACCAGGATAGCCGTGCGTGACGATCAGGGCTTCCGAATATCCCGCACGTCACCACCACACCCCCCACCACACCCCCCACCACACCCGCGCGTTTCGTCCTCTGGTTGCGGTAGTTGGCGATACGAACTACCGCAACCAGAGGACGAATTGCTC
>NZ_JBFBBY010000262.1:0-7822 GCF_040682875.1 Amycolatopsis sp. NPDC051071
GCCTAGGTACAGGAAGGGGGCCTTCATGTACTTGGGGAAGGTGTGAAGGTCGAGTTTCCTCGGCTGAGCCGAGGGAAGGGGTCCTTCACGCGCCGTAGGTACGCAAGAAGTCGACTACTTGCGGAAGTGGGGCGCTGGCCGGGGGTGTCCACAAGGGGCCCTTCGGGAGCCTTTTTGCCGCCTCGAAGTACGTGAAGGCCCCCTTGCTTGCTCCATCCATGCCCCCGCCGCCGCCCTCAAAGGACGCGCTGCGCGCGGCAGGCCGGATCCAAGTACATGAAGGGGGCCTTCATGTACTTGGCAAGGTGACCACGCGATCCGCCGCCGCCCTGGTCCCGTCGACGCCGAACCATCCCCGCTCGAACAGCTGCCACCGCCGCAGGTCCGCACGGGATTCCTCACCGTCCCGGCCCGCGGCCCGGTCGAGGCGCTCGGTCTCGCTCCCGCCGTCCAACCAGGTCAGCAGCGACAACGACGGCCGCATCCGTGCCCTGCCACTGGAAACGCCTTCGAGCACGAGGACGTCGGGGATGTCGATCTCGACTTCTTCGCCCGGCGACGGGACACCGCTGGTCCAGTCCACGCGCCGGTAGCCGCCCGGCCTGCCCGCACGCAGCGGCTCCAGGACACCGGATTCCAGCCGCGGCCACCAGGAGACGGGCTCGTCCCAGGTGGCGAATCCGTCGGTGCTGACCAGCGCGACCCGGACGCCGCGACCGGCGAGGCCGGCGACGACCTTCCCGGCCAATGTGGACTTGCCGGAGCCGGAAGGACCGTCGATGGCGAGTACGCGGACGGCACCCAGCCTCGGCGGGGCCGTCAGGAGGGCGTCGATCAGCGTGCGCGTGCGGGGCTCACTTCGGGGAGCCCGTTGACGTTGTCGGGAGCGGCTGTCTTCGCCTCGAGGGCGGCGACGCGTTCTTCCAGGTCACGCTGGGCATCGGCGAGTTCGCAGCGGAGCAGCGCGATCTCTTCGACGGAGGTCCGGACCTCTTCTTCGAGATGTCCGACCTCTGTCGAAAGATGCAACGCGACCAGTGCCAGCACCACACCGGCCAAGAGGAATACGAAGTTCGACGGTGTTTGGACGCCGGTTACGCGCGCCAGGAAATCGGCGGCCTGCGGAACGAGCGCGAGTACGACCACACCGAGCGCGAGCACGAGCCAGACGCCCGCGTACTTCTCGCGCAGTTTCCGCCGTCGCATCATCTCGAGGACGGCGAACAGCACCAGACAGGCGACGACGATACTGAGAATGCGCCAGCCGTCCATGATCAGCTCCTTTTACGCCGAATCCGACGAGTCGACGGCGGGGCGGCGGCGCACCAGCGCCAGCAGCAGGGCAAGTCCGGCGCGGCCGAGGTAGACGGCCGATTTCACCGGCGAATGACTCGGGGTGCCACCTGCCCGTTCCCGCATGATCACCGGGATTTCCTTGATCTTCAGTTCGGCGCGGATCGCCATCACGAGCGATTCGACCGTGTCGCCGAGGTATTCGGCCGGATAGTACGCGGCGAACAGTTTGATCGCCTTCGGGCCCATTGCTTTGAACCCGGAGGTCACATCGGTGAGCTTGGTCTTCCCGAGCCGGGAAAAAACGAGGGAGAGGGCGACCATCGCGTATTTCCGCGGACCGCTCGCCTTGTACGAACCCTTGCCCGCGAACCGCGAACCGATCGCGATATCCGCGTCTTCGAGCGCGTCGAGCAGGGCGGCGACCTCGTCGGGGTCGTGCTGGCCATCGGCGTCCACCTGGACGACGACGTCGTAGCCGCGGGCGGCCGCGTACCGGAAGCCGGTGCGCATCGCCCCGCCGACGCCGAGGTTGACCGACAGACGCGCCACCTGCGCGCCCGCGGCACGGGCGAGTTTGGCCGTGTCGTCGGACGAACCGTCGTCGACCACCAGCACGTCCATGCCCGGCAAGGACTGCTTGACCTGGGTGATGACCGAGCCGACACTGGCCTGCTCGTTCAAAGCAGGCATCACGATGAGTACGCGGCGGGTGGTCACGGACGTACTGGACACTGGATCACTCTATCTTCTTACTGGCCGTGAGCGGTGTCGGACCCGGTGGTGGCGCCGGCGGCGACCACACCTTGCTGACCTTCGATTTCGTATACGGACGCGTCGAGGTTGTGGAAGACGCGCTTGAAACCCGGAGTGATGTCGAGGCGCTGGAGGCCCACCGCGGACTGTGCGTTGGGGGCCACCTTGCCCTTGCCGACGAGCACGTAGCGCACCTTCAGGTCGGTGAGCGCCGCACGCACGCGCGGCTCCCGGTTGATGTCGTTGAGGAACACACTGAGCCAGCCCGCCTTGGTGCTGAACTCGGCGCCGTAGTTGGTCCACTCGACCGGCTGAACCCCCGAAAGGGCGTACATCCACACCGAGCCGTCGGCCTTGTCGTTCATGACACGCTCGCCCGGCACGACGTGCTGCCCGAGCCAGGCGTAGGCCTCTTCCTCGCCCTTGCTGACCGACGGGCCGTCAGTGCCGTAGTTCATCGCCAGCCGCGCGGAGTTGCGGCCGATGTAGCCACCCCGGCTCAGCACCGTGACCACCAGCCCGACCACCAGCGCGCCGGCGATGGCCGCGGTGAACGGGTTCAGGTTCGGCTTGCGCTCACCGATCTTCTCGGCGAACTTGCCCGACGCGGTGTGCACGAACTCGCCGAACGCGACCGCCCCGGCCAGCGGGACGAGTGCGCCGAGGCGCCAGTGGTCGTTGTAGAACACCCCGGTCAGGGTGTGGATGAGCGGGGTCTCCAGCGAGATCGTCGCGGCGAACAGGCCGCCGAGTACGACGTACGCGCCCACCATCCAGAGCATCCGCCGGTGCCGGACCAGGAAGAAGACCCCGATGATCGCCGGGATGCCGATCCACCACTGCGGGAACGACGCCATCGGCGAGAACGTGATGGTCTGCCCGAGCGCGCCGGACACACTGGTCTCGGACGCCCAGAACGCGCTGGTCACGCCGCCCGCGTTGTAGAGCGCGGGCAGGACCGTCGGCAGCCCGAGGACGACCGCCAGTACCACGGTCGCCACCAGCGAGGCGGCGCTGCGGCGCCAGCTGATCTTCTCGAGGCGGAACAGGACCGCGAGCAGGATCAGCAGGAAATAAACCATGATCACGAAGATCAGGCTGGTGTGCAGGCCTGCCAGCCCGGCGACGCCGACGCCGATCGCGACCGGCCCGGCGATCCCGCGCGGCTTGAGCAGCAGGCGGGCCAGCGCGAGCATCGCGGGCACGAGCGCCACACCGGCGACGTACGGCCACAGCGGGCCGCGCCAGAGCGAGTCGTACGGGAAAGCGGTGAACCAGGTGGACACGGCCGCCGCGGCGGCGGTCGCGAGTACCGGCATCCGCCAGGCGCGGCACATCGCGGCGACGCCGACCGGGACGGTCAGCACGACCATGAGCGCCGCCAGGTTCAGCGTCGGCATCATCGTCAGGCCGCCCTTGCCGAAGACAAGGGCGAGCAGCGCGTGATAGGTGTCCGGGTAGAAGTAGTCGGTCTGGTTCGGCAGGTTCGCGATGGTGCCGACCGTCGACGGCCGCGCGTCGCCGTGCTCGGCGATCCAGCGCACCAGGTTGCCGTGGAACGGGGCGTCCCAGCCCTGCTGGACGTTCTCCAGGGTGTGCGAGCCGCGCAGGAAGGTCACCGTGCCGACGCCGAGGCCGAGGCCGACACCGGCGCCGATCAGCAGGTGGTCGCGAAGGGAGCGCTTCGGGGCTTCGTCTTCTTCGTCCTCAGTCCAGTCCGGGTGACGCTTCGCCGTGAAGCGGAGCACAAGGAACGAGACGCCGAAGCCGACGACGGAGAACAGCAGGACCCAGAGTCCGACGTTCAGCATGTTCCAGCGGATGCCGAAACCGCCGAGGACCGGGATGCCGATGGCGACGAGGCCGAAGGTCAGCAGGGGGGCCGCCGCGGCGAGCGTCCAGCCACGCAGCCTGATCGCGGCACCGAAGACGAGCCCTGGCAGCCAGAACGCCAGCAACACCAAAAGAACGTTCATCGAATTCGCTGTCCAACCCTATTCGGCGTCAAGAGCGCCACCGACCGATACCGGCCGCGATGGCGCGGCCACACTATCGAGACGTTTCGGACGGCTGTGCGTTGCCCGTCCCGGGGGTGCCTCTCACCACGAACGCCATGACGACCAGCAGCCCGACGGTCGGGCCCGCGGCGAGCCCGGCGACGGCACGCACGACGGTGTCGCCGGGGAAGAACAGCAGCACCAGCGCGGTCGCGACGACGACGGCTGCCCAGGTGATCAGCACCTTGGTGGCCTTGGCCTGCGCGACCAGCACGGCGGCGAGCAGCTGCATCGCGGCCAGCAGGACCGACGACCACACCAGCCCGGCCATCCACCAGGCCTCGGGGTCGTTCTTGGCGCCGTAGACCAGGCGGACGACCCACGGTCCGATCAGCCAGCCGATCAGCGCGCCGAGGGCCGCGAGCGCCAGCGCGCCTGCCGAACCGAGTGCGAGCAGCCTGCGCAGCCGGTGCTTGCCCTCTTCGGTGCTGGACAGGCGCACCACGGTCGGGACCGCGAGAGCCTGGATCGGCGCCATCAGCGTCAGCGGCGTCCTGGCCACGAACAGGGCAAGGAAGAGCACGCCGAGCTTGTCCTTGTCGCCGCCGGGCGCGAGCAGGCTGACCAGCGCGGGGTAGCCGGTGATGACGCTCGCGGTGAGCCCGGCGCCCGCGAGGAGCATCAGCATGTTCGTGACGACCGGCTTCGCGGGCTCGTCGGCGTCGAGTTTGGGGTCGACCAGGCGAGCGGCACCGCGGGCGAAGAGCAGCCACGCGAACGAGCCGGTCGCCGCGGCGATGGCGAACCAGTACAGCTGGGTGAGCCCGGCGACGACCAGTGCGGCGACCACGAGGATCCGCACGGCCGCCTCGATGAGGATCAGCCAGGAGTAGGACCGGATCCGGTTCTGGCCGACGAGCAGGCCGCGTGCGGCGAACTGGAAGGCGAACGAAAGCCCGCCGGCGAGCACGATCACCGCGAGCGCGAACTGGCCGCCGTAAACCTTGTCCGTGATCGGCGGGAGCAGCGTGAGGAGGCCGACGATCACCACGGCGATCGCGCTGGTGACGAAGGCGATCACCGCCGGACGTCCGGCCTTGCGGCCTTCGAGCGCGGCGTGCGCGGACTGGCGCGAGATCTCCTGTTCGAGCGGGGAAAGGGCGGCGCCCAGTCCCATCAGGACACCCCAGAAGGAGAGCAGGACGGCGTTGTCCGCCTTCGGGAGGACCCGGCCCCAGACCACGGTGAGCGCGTAGCCGAGTGCGATCGCGATCAGCAGGTAGACGCCGATCCGGCCGGCGGATTTCCCGGTGTCCTTCGCCAGCTCGCCGGTGTTGTCGGCCATGGTGCTCGTCGATTCCGTACTCATCGACGCAGCCGGGCTCGCAGCGCCATGAAGAGGCCTCGGAGCGCTCCGGCGCCGAAGCCGGCGGCGAACACCGGCGTGAGCTGGGCGACCGCCTTGGCCTCGGCCTTGGTCGCGCCGAACTTCGTCACCGCGAACCCGGCGGCCGTGGAACCCGCGGCGGCCAGTGCGACGGCGGTCTTCGGGCGCTTCGCGGCGACGCCGAGTCCGATGACGCCGACGGCCATCGCGGCGAACAGGCCGTTGCGTGCGGGACCGGGCGACGCGAGATACGAATCGACGAACGTGGTACCGCGGAAATACGACTGCCCGATGAACTTCTTGAACGAATCGCGACCGTGGTAGGTCGCGGAGAACTCCGGCGCCAGGAAGATGCGATGACGTTCGGCGATCCAGCGCAGAACACCGGTGTCGTCACTGGCGAAACGGACGTCTTCGAAGAGCGACTCGAACGCGTTGGACGAATCCTCGAGAACGTCCTTTGGCGCGGAAAAGAATCCGGTGCCTTTCGGGAAGACGTCGAACTCTTCGATACCGAACGACATCAACCGCGGGTTCGCGCAATAACGGCGCCACGGGATCTTGACCAGCCCAGCCATGAATCCCGCATACGGATTGTGTTCGGACGCGACGTTGACGTGACCGTTCCAGACCGTTCGCTCCGGATGGTCCACGAGCTGGTCGCGGAGGAAGGTGAGGGAGGCGACGTCCACGATCACGCGGCTGTCGAGCAGCAGGATCTGCCGCCCGGACGCCTTCGCGATCCCGGCCCGGCGTGCCTCGAACCGGCCGCCGTTCGGCTGGGAGAGGACAGTGATGCCGTACCGCTCCTGCAGCCTGACCAGCTTGTCCGGGGTACCGTCGGTGCTGCCGTCGTCGACGACGACGACCTCGACCGGCCAGCTCGCCGCTTGTGCCGACGCGATCACCGCGCCCACACTGCGGTCGATCCAGTTCTGCTCGTTGTAGACCGGGATCACCACGGACAAGGCTGGGAGGAGCGAATTCGCACTCACCCCGGCGAGGCTACCTTGCGCGGCCCACCAGTATCCTTCGGGCACCGCAGACCCCGACAGAATGGCTCTTCCGGTGATTTCCTTCATTCTCGGCACCACGGCGGAACTGATCAAAATCGCGCCGGTCTACCACGGCATCCTCGAACGCGGGGTCCGGCCGAAGATCTGGTTCACCGCTCAGCACGTCGACGAGGTCTCCGACGTCCTCGCCGACCTGAACCTGCCGGAGCCGGACGTCTGGCTGGTGCCGAGGGAGAAGGCGCACAACCTGGAGTCGCCCGCGCAGGTGCCGGGCTGGGCCGCGCAGGTGCTGCGCACCGCGTGGAACCGCCGGGCCGAACTGAAGGCCGCGCTGGTCGAGGACGGGCGTCCGCCGCTGGTGCTGGTGCACGGCGACACCTTCACCACGCCGTACGGCTCGCTCATCGGGAAGCGGATCCTCAAGTCGCGGGTCGGGCACGTCGAGGCCGGCGCGCGGTCGGGCAGCATCATGTCGCCGCTGCCGGAAGAGCTGAACCGGAAGATCGCCGCGAAGATCGTCGACATGCACTTCGCGCCGAGCGCGCGTGAGGTCAACAATCTCCGCAACGCCCGCGGCGTCGTCGTCGACACCGAGGCGAACACCGCCATCGACGCGATGCGGCTGGCCATCAACGGGCCGCTCGACATCGAGGGGCTGCCGGAGAAGTTCGGCCTCGCCACCCTGCACCGCTTCGAGCTAGTCTCGCGCGCGGACAAGTACCGCGAGGCGCTGGAGATCCTGCGCGAGCAGAGCAAGCAGATGCCGATCCTCTACATGGCAGGCGCACCCGAGCGCGAGAAAATCCGCTCGCTGGGCATGGCGAACCTCTTCGACGAGAAGAACTTCATCATCCAGCCGAAGATGCGGTACCTGAAGTTCCTGCCGCTGGTCGCGCGTGCCGAGTACGTCGTCACCGACTCCGGCGGCCTGTCGGCCGAGTGCTACTACCTCGGCCTGCCGTGCGCCGTGCACCGCGAGCGCACCGAGACGCCGCAGCACCTCGGCGAGACCGTCGTGCTGACCGAGATGCGCGGGGACAAACTGCAGAACTTCCTCGACACGTACCAGAACCGGCGTGGTGAGTCCTGGGTCGAGAAGTTCCACCCGTCGGAGATCATCGTCGACACGCTGGCACGCCTCGGCTACTGCTGACGGTTTACCCAAGTACATGAAGGCCCCCTTCCTTGCGCTAGGCGCAGGTAAGGGGGCCTTCATGTACTTGGCCGGGGTGGGGCAGGGGTCGCGAGCGGTGGAGCGCGCCGGATGTCATGAGGGGTCCCCATAGGACGAAATTCGTCCTATGGGGACCCCTCATGACAAATGGGTGTGCTAACAATAACCACCGCCCCAGAGCGCCCCCCCCCGCCACAGC